>CAZTMA010000006.1:0-76511 GCA_964614645.1 uncultured Anaerolineales bacterium | reverse complement strand
GAGGATTATCCCTCGTGAGGGTTCAAATCCCTCCTTCGGCACCATGACAGAAATCCCACGCAGGAGGCGCTCCGCGTGGGATTTTGCGTCTATATACGGGGAAGCTTCTATGGTGGCGCAGCGCATGTTACGGCTCTTACCGGGGCGTCCGGGCCTGATGCTCATCCTGGGCGTCGTGGTCACGGTTGTGTTCGGGGTGGGGTTCGTCGACCAAGCCCTGACACGCCAGACCCTGCTGGCGCAGCGTGCGCAGGCGCAGGCCAAGGTCGAGCGGCTCAAAGAACAGAACCGCGTGCTGCAGCAGGACCTGGACCGGGCGCAGAAGGGCCAGCTCGTGCCGCAGAAGGCGTGGGAATACTTCGGCAAGACGCCGAAGGGCACCAACGTCATCGTGGCCGAGCCGAAGCCGGCGACCGCGGCAGTGGTCCAAGCGACCTCTCCAGCGCAGCAGAAACCGGCGTGGCGGGCCTTTTTGGAGCGGTGGGTCGCCAGTTTGACAAGAAACTGAAAGCGGGTATAATATATAATATCGTCGCGGGGTGGAGCAGTGGCAGCTCGTTGGGCTCATAACCCAAAGGTCGCAGGTTCGAATCCTGCCCCCGCAACTCACAAGGTCCGGCAGATATCTGCCGGACTTTTGTATTTCCGGCCTTGTCAGAGAGCAAATCACCTCTGATTTGACGAAGCACGGGCGCCCGACTATAATGTTGTACTTGTGAACGGCGACGTAGCTCAGTGGCAGAGCAAGCGGCTCATAATCGCTGGGTCCTCAGTTCGAGTCTGAGCGTCGCCACCTAAGTCGGTAGTCCACCGGGCCAACCGGCCTACCACTTAACCCGATAACGCCTTGCAGGCACGCACGCTCCACCGGAGCCTCGCCCTTGCAGGGCGTTTTTGTTTGGCGCGCCGGCGGCGGAGTGCTAACATAAGCATGTTGATCCAACCGACTTCGCAGAGGTTGCAATGTGCAGAGTCGTTACCGCTGTTGCCTTCCCGGCTGCACTTCTACTCTTGGGTCTGCTGGCCCTGGCGACCTGGGCGCCCCTTCCCGCCGCGCGAACGCTTACTGACCTAACGAATCAGGAATCTCCTGCGCCAGAATTTCACCGTTCGCTGGCGCCAGGGGCCTGGACGGGAAGCCCGACTTCCCCTGAGATTACCCTGGCCGCGGTCTATGCTCCGTGGTACGGCTACGATCCCGCCACCGGCCGCTGCCAGGGCGGTTTGGGTTCTTACCACTGGAACAACAGCCCGGACATGTCAGGTGTGCTGGATGTGCCGGAGCGAGGTTATTACTGCTCCACCAGCGCGGAGGTCATCAAGTGGCAGCTCGATGCGCTGGAGCGGGCAGGCGTGCAAACATTGCTCGTCAGTTGGTGGGGTTGGGGTGACAGCGACTTGGACGGCAGTACCGAGGGTCATCCGGACATGCACATGAACCTTGGCATCAGGGCCTTGCTGGACCAGATTGTGGCCGTGACCAGCACCCACCGGATCAGCGTCTCACTGATTGTGGAGCCGTTCGTCAAGACACAGGCGGGAATCGCGCCAGGCTCCCTGCAGGCATCGCAGCGCGCGATGGTACTGGACTGGCTGTGGACGCACTACTACGGAAAGGACAAGTACCGCAACGCCTGGTTCCAGTGGGAAGGCATGCCGCTGCTGGTCGCGTTCGACCCGATGACCCTCACCTTGCCGCTCTCGCCGACGTATCCGATCAGTTACACTGTCAGGAGTTGGACCGGCCGGACCAAGGGCAACGAGACCGTGGGTGAGGGCTGGCAATGGTTTTTTGGCCCGCCCCAGAACCCCATCGACGGCCTGTCAAGCGATGGCGTGGCCTTCGTGTATCCCCGCTTCGACGAGGTTCCGCTCAAGGAAATGGGGGCTGATTATATCACCTGGCTGCCACGTTCCATCGACCCGCTGCTCAACCTGTGCACCTATGAAAGACAGTGGCAGCAACTGGTCGAGCAGCGTTCGGCGGTGAAGATGGTCGTGTTGTACGGCTGGAACCTGTACGGCGAGCAGGCGTACATCGAGCCGGCCGCGGCAACTCCGCCGCGACCGGGTATCGGTTACAGCTACGTGGACCGCACGCGAGAATACCACCGGGCACTCGTTGAGGGCCAGGCGATGGTACCTGCCAGCCACTGCACCTTGCTGCCACATGTGAAGGGCATTGCCCCACGATAACCGGGGACAGCGGGAAAACCGGCGCCCTGAGGGCGAGGTCTCCTTGCCCCGACAAGTGGTGTCAGGTGCGCTGAGCCGGTAGTCGTCCGTCAAACTGGTCCCGCCCGCACAGCAAGCGGCCAAGCGTGTCACTCGACGATCTTCCAGTAGGAATCTTTCCGAACGATCTTGCCGTTGCGGAAGGTCCAGTGGTCGCAGCCGCGCACTTCCAGGCGCACGCCATTGAGCGTGGTGCCGGTCAGGGTCCACTCCGAGACGCCTCTGTCGCCGCTCACAAAGTGCTGGTCGTCGCCATAGTGCACGTCGGGGATGCCGGCAAACCGGCCGGCAAGACCCTGGCGCACGGCGACCTTGCCAACGCACCGGGTGCCGTAATAAGCAGGGCCACGCGGCAGGTCCATCGTGCAGTCCTCGGCAAAGAACTCCATGATGGCATCGAGATCGTGACGGTTGAAGGCGTCGAGCAACGCCTGCAGCATTTCCACCGTGACCACTTCCTCGGAATTCATCACGTTGTCTCCCACACCCAGCCATAGGGTCGAAAACCACGACCTCCGAATCCGGCCGGTCGTGGCATGAGAGGGGTGTCACCCCATAAGTCACCTGGCAAACCCTACCTCATCCAGGTATACCTGCCCTGCGGCCTCGCCGTCGAAGTGGAACCGGATCGCGCGAATCTGCGTCGGGTCGAAGCGGGTGTCGGCCTGGGCGAACGCGGCCAGCGGGATGCGGTAGCTCTGCAGCACGCGCTCGTACGGCGAGGTGCGCTCCGCGTAGTAGTCCGCGTTGAGCAGGCTCGAGACCGGCTGCGACTTCAGCAGGTACGCGGGCGCAGCGGGCGGCAAGACGCCGAATCCCCACAGCGGCAGCACCACGGCGGTCCCGTCGCCATCCACCATCTCGACATTCACGGCGATCTCGCTGACATCGGTCAGCTCCGTGCCGAGCGCAAACGCGAGCACCCTGTCGCGATCCACCGTCCAGTCGGCCTGGTTGCCCGTGGGCAGCTGGATCGTGTAGACAGGCGTGCTGCCGGCCGGCCAGGCCAGGGCCAGTGCGTTGTTGCCCTGCTTCTCGCCGTTGCGCAGCGACAGCGTCACCCGCGTCGCGGCGGCGAATCCCTCGGCCACGGCCGTCCCCTCCGGCATCTCGATGCGCGCCACCTTGCCGAGCCGGTCGTTCGTGTTCACTCCCCGGAACGTGGCCTCTTCGTACTGGGTGACATAAACATCCTCCGGCAGCCAGGTCCGCGCCCTCGTGGGCGCCTGGAACACCTGGCGGTACTCGTCCCGGCCGTGCAGCGTCGCCTCGAGGAAGGCCGTGATGAACATGGCGCCGGCCTGGCGCTGCTCCTCGCCGCTGAGCAGCGGGGCCCGGTTCAGCAGCATCGAGGGCAGCGGTCCGTAATCGCTGTCGCCCCACACCGTGTTGAACTGGCCGTGATTGGCGCGGTAGATGAACGCCGTCGCCTTGAACCCCTCCCGGTTTTCGCCGAACAGGACGCGCTCGTACTGCTGCAGGCCGGCCATCCAGTAGAGGTCCTGGTCGTGGCCGCCGTAGAGGTACAGGTAGTTGATGTCCGTCAGCGTGCACTTCGTGCCATACGGCCGATACTGCCCGTCCGGCGCCGCGATCGCCACCACGCCCCGGATGTCGAAGCCGAACTCGCCTTCCTCCGCAATCTCCGTCACAGGCGGCGCGAGCCGCGTGTTGAGCCCTGCCGCATGCACGGCCGCCTCGCCGCCGCGCGAATGGCCGGCCACGACGACGCGGTCCAGGTCCACCTTGCCGTAGAAGGGGCTGGCGGGGTCGGCGTTCCAGCCGCGCCACGCCTGCAGATGCTTGAGCAGCAGCCACCCGCGCACCGGCATCTCCTTGCCGTCGCCGTCATAGAGGAAGAACCCGTTGAGGAAGTTCTCGTCCACGGATACGGTGATGATGCCCCGGCTCGCCAGGTGCTCGCCCAGGTACGCATAGCCCGGGTCTGAGAAGTCGCCCGCGCTGTGGTTGCCGTGGACGATCAGGAACACCGGGAACGGCCCGTCGCCCTCAGGATACCAGGCGCGGCCGTTGATAGGCAGGCGGCCAAAGTCGAAGCCCCAGAACCAGCGGAAGATGGCGTCGTTGATGCCCCCGAAGCCGGCAAACGCGGCCTGCGCATCGACCGGTTCTGTGATGAGCGCGGCCCCCTCGCCGTATTCGGGCCGGTGGCGGTCCTCCCCGCTGCCATACGTGAGCGTCCTGACCGTGTGGCTGCCCGGCAGTCCGGGGTTCCCGAACTCGAACGAGGGTAGCACCGCGAGCGCCGCAGCATCCGGCCGCACGAGATAGTCGTCGTATCCCGGCCAGAGCAGCCAGCCGACCGGCGCCGCGTTGATGACCAGCGCCAGGCCCACCAGCGACCACCGGAGCGCGGGATGAGTCCCATGAACCAGTGCCACGCCGAGCAAGGCGCCGGCCAGGATGAGTGTAGGGATGAGCAGCTCACCCGGCGTCGCCAGCCGGATGGAGCTCAGGAAGGGGATCTTCGTCCGGTCCACCGCGATGAGGAAGAGCGGCGCGAGCACCCAGCCCGCGGTCTCCAGCCGCACGCGGAGCAGGGCTGCACCGGGGGCCAGGGCCCGCGGGCCGAGCCGGCGTGCGAGCACGCGGCCCACCAGCGTGAGCAGCAGGCCGGCCAGTTTGCCGGCGAGCCCGACCAGCGCGGCCAACCCCGCCGCCAGTGCGCCCACCAGGAGTGCGCCGAGCAGACTGTTCAGGATGAGCGGGTGAAAGAACTCCACCTGCAGGAAGGTCAGCGCGCCGGCCAGCGCGGATGCCAGCAGCCCGCCGCGCTCGATCCCGACGGACAGAGCGTGCCACCGGGTGTGGACGGCGTGGGATCGCCCGGCTTCTGCAGGGGGCGTGATGGCGGCTGGAACCGGCGCGGTAGCGCCGGTCACATGATTGATAGTTGACATGAAGGTCTCCCGGGCGTGCGATCGTGATGAGATACACGCATGGAAACCATACCATATCGCCGTGCGCCCGTCATCGCAGAGAAGCCGGAGATTGGCAGCCGGTGGCGTAGTAGATTTCTGGTAGAGGGGGTTAGCGGGAGATGCGCCGGGCGGGCCTGAGGGTCAGGCGGCGTTGGAGTTCCAGCCGGCACGACTCGCAGTAGAGCTCGCCGCGCGGGCTGATGCCGATGCAGTCGAAGCAGAGCTCGGTGCCGCAGAAATCGCATGCGATCCGGCGGACACTGTCCATCTTCTTCTCACACCAGGGGCACCACTCCTGTTGGGTGTGCGCTCTGGTCGTGTGACTGGGTTTCATCAAGTTCGGCTTTCCATGTTAGAGTCTATCTGAATAACTCGTAGTCCAGGGCCTTGTGCCCGTCGGGACGCCCGCGAGGGGCCATGCGACCCCGCGACGGGGGCAATTTCTTCTGCCGCTCATAAACTATCATGGGTCCGGAGTTGTGTCAAACGACGGCAGTGGGCACTGGAGGTGAAAGATGGGGCGAGATGATGGGGTGCGGCCCGGCCTGGTGGCCGTGGTGACGGGTGCGGGAAGTGGGGTCGGGGAGGCGGTTGCGCATGCGCTGGCCAGGCACGGCGTCCGCGTGGCCCTGGCCGGCCGCACAGAGGCGAAGTTGGCGCGCGTGGCCGCTGCCATCGCGGCGACGCGCAGCGTCGCGGAGGCGGGCGGCGTGGCGGCAGCCTTCCCCTGCGACGTGAGCGTGCCGGCGGAGGTGACGGCGCTCCGTGAGGCGGTGCTGCAGCGCTTCGGGCCGCCCCACGTCCTGTTCAACGGTGCAGGGCTGCACTGCGAGGCCGTGCCGATTGCCGAATCCACACCCGAGCAGTGGATCGAGACTTTCCAGGTCAACACCATCGGCCCGTACCTGACCTGCCGCGCGTTCATGCCGGACATGATACGCCACGGCTGGGGCCGCATCCTCAACGTCAGCTCCGCAGCGTCGATCTCGCCGCCGGGTAACGTCGGGTCGGTCTACCAGCTCAGCAAGGTTGCGCTCAACCACTTCACGCGGCAGCTTGCCGCCGAGCTGGAAGGCACCGGCGTGACCGCCAACGCGCTGCATCCGGGCGAGGTCAAGACGGAGATGTGGGCCGCGATCAAGGCGGAGGCTGGCCGGCGCAACGGCCCCGGCCGCGGGATGCTCCGGTGGGCGGAATGGGTGGAGGCAACCGGTGGCGATCCGCCGGAGAAGACGGCGGACCTCGTGCTGGAGCTGCTCACGCCCGCGGGCGACGCAGTGAACGGGCAGTTCCTGTGGATCAAGGATGGGCTGCAGCAGGCGCGGCCGGCGTGGTGAGGAGACGGTGGAATTACGAATTACGAATTAGGAATTATGACTTCCCGCACCCGATTCGAAGTTCCTAATTCATAATTCGCAATTTCTAATTCGTGCTCGGCAGCTTCTTGCCTGGATTCAGGATGCCGTTGGGGTCGAACAGGGCTTTGACGCCCGCCATGTAGGCCAGGGCGTTGGCGTCCACGCCGAGGGCCATGTGCTCGCGCTTGAAGATGCCGATGCCGTGCTCGCCGCTGAGCGTGCCGCCCAGCGAGACCGCGGCCGCCAGCACATCCGCCGCGGCCTTCTCGACACGGTGCATGATGGCCGCGTCGCGGCGGTCGCACAGGATGGTCGGGTGCAGGTTGCCGTCGCCGATGTGGCCATAGACGATGATGGGCAGGTCGTTCGCGCGGCTGATATCGCCGAGCCGCGCGACCATCTCCGGGATCCTGGAGCGCGGAACGGTGATGTCCTCGCCCAGCTTGTTGCGCGCGAGCCGCTGGATGGCAGGGCTGAGGTTGCGCCGGCCCTCCCACAGCGCCTCCGACTCCTGCGCCGAGTGCGCCTGGCGCACCTCGCGCGCGCCGGACCGCTGCAGGATCTCCGCCACCTGCACGATCTCGCGCGCCACCGTGTCGGCATCGCCGTCGACGGCCACCAGCAGGAGCGCCTCCACGTCCGTCGGCAGGCCGAGATGCTTGAAATCCTCGACCGCCCGGATGGTGGCATGGTCCATCAGCTCGGTGACCAGCGGCACGACGCCCGCCTGCAGGATGTTGCCGACCGCCTCGCACGCGTCCGCCAGCCGCGGGAACGCGGCCAGCGCGGTCATCTGCGCCGCGGGCTTCGGGACGAGCCGCACCGTAATCTCGGTCACGACGCCAAGCGTGCCCTCCGAGCCGATGAACAGCCCCATCAGGTCGTACCCGCTGACGTTCTTGATGGTCCGCCCGCCCAGCCGCAGCACATGGCCGCCGGCCACCACGACCTCCAGCCCCAGCACGTAGTCACCCGTCACGCCGTATTTCAGGCAGCGCGGCCCGCCCGCGTTCGTAGCGACATTCCCGCCCATGGTGCACTGGTAGACGCTGGCCGGGTCGGGCGGATAGAAGAAGCCGTGCTTCTCGACGGCCTTCTGCAGGTCGAGCGTGACGACGCCCGGCTGCACCACGGCCAGAATGTCCGGGATGGAGATGTCGAGGATGCGGTTCATGCGTGCCATGTTCAGGCAGATGCCGCCCGCCACGGGCAGCGCGCCGCCAGCCAGCCCGGTCGCCGCGCCGCGCGGCACGACCGGCACGCGCGCCGCGTCTGCGATGCGCAGCACCGCGGCGACATCCGCCGTGGTCTGCGGGTGGATCACGACGTCCGGCTGCTGCTCGGCCCATGTGCCGTCATACGCGTAGCTTACGAGGTCCTCTGGCGCGGTGCTCACGCGTTCGCTGCCGAGCGCAGCGCGCAGTTCATTGATAATGCGTGCATCCATTAACATGACCTTCTTACTCACGCTCGTTTGACAGTCAGGTCTTTGTCTTCCATTTCCCAGGCGTGATCGAGCGTGTGGTATGCGGTGTGCCGAATCAGGTACCTGAGCGGCCACTTGCGGGCCATTTCGCCGCGGGAATGCAGCGCCCGAATCCCATCGCAATAGGCCTCACGGTGCGCTTTCAGTCTCTCTTCGATCAGCACTTCGTCCAAAGGCGTGAGCACGCCAAACCCCTTCGCCCAGTCCAGCTCGTTGGCAACGACATGACGGACGATGCGGTCGCGGTCACGCCCTCCGCCGCGCGGACCCCGCCGCATTTCAGCCGACACGCGGGAACGCACATCGTCGAAAAATGCCCAGCACGCCCGCATCAGAGCCAGTTCACGCTCCATCTCTTTTCCCGACATGGCTTGCCGGTCGATGCTCGAAAACGCGAATGAGATGCCCCAGAAGTCGGTTGAGCCCGTGCCCGGATATTGCTCGACCACTTCGACGCCGCTGCTGTCCTCAAGTGCGGACTCCATCCCGGCCAGTTGCGTCACCGCCGCATAACGCGGAACATAGGAGAGTAAGCGTTCGATTGCAGCTTCCCCGGTCTTCGCTCCGCGCTCGAGACCGGGCCAGTCCGGTGCTACTGCCACCACTTTCTTGCCCTTCGGTCCGATTTCTAGCATTACCCGAATAGGATTAGCCACGGTTCCTCCGATCACAATCAAGTCTGGCAGTTAGGCTGCTACTTGCGCGCGTCCAAACTCTCGTCGAGTATCTCGACGACGTGCTTGACCACGATCGGTTGCCCCGTGCGCCGGCGGCCCCATTCAAGCTGGAGCAGGCAGCCGGGGTTGGCGCTGACGACAACCTCCGCGCCCGTCGCGGCGACGTCTTCCATCTTCCGGTCGAGCAGCTCGAGCGACATGTCCGTGTGCGTCAGGTTGTAGATGCCCGCGCTGCCGCAGCAGCGGACCGGGTGGCTGTCGGGCAGCGGGTGCATGTCCAGTCCGGTCACGCGATCGAGCAGGCGCCGCGGCTGGCTGCGCACGTTCTGCAGGTTCGCAAGGTGGCACGGGTCGTGGTAGGTAGCTGTTGCGTGCCGGTGGGCCAGCGGCAAATCTTCCGGCCAGATGGCATCGAGCCACTCGGTCACGTCGCGCACCTTTGCGCTGAAGCGGTAGGCCCGCTCCCGCCAGACCAAATCGTCGTGCAGCCACTCGGCATATTCCTTGAGCGCGGCGCTGCAGCCGGCGCAGTCGGTCACGATGGCCTCGACCTCGTCCAGCAGCGGCTCGAACAGCGCGATGTTCTTGCGCGCCATGTCACGGGATAGTTCCAGCATGGCCTGGTCATCGTGCGGCGCGCCGCAGCACGCCTGCCCGCGCGGGGTCAGCACGTCACAGCCCGCGCGGCGCAGCACGCGCACGGTCGCGCGGCTGACGTCCGGCATGGCGACGTTCATCATGCAGCCGAGGAAGAAGGCGACGCGGTGGCGCTGCGGACCGGTGGCGGGCTCGACCAGCGCCAGCTCGTGCGCCAGCGGTTTGCCCGGATGCGGCGCAAACTCGATGAGGTCCACCAGCCGGCGGCCCGGCCCCGGCACGTGGCGCAGGACCGCCGCGGCCAGCCGGTCGAGCCGGAGGGCCTGCACCAGGCGCAGCGGCCCGGAGATAATCGCGGCCCGCTCTGCCCCGGTCAGGACGTGGCGCAGCATGAACTTGATGAGGAAGGGCCGCGGGTGCTTTTCTTCGATGGCGACGCGGCCGCGCACGATCAGCTCGCCGATGCGCACGCCGGGCGGGCACACGGTGTTGCACGCGCGGCAGTCGAGACAGTGGTAGAGGTGGTCCTCCACTCCGTCCGTCATCGGCAGCTTGCCGTCCTCGACCGCGCGCAGCAGGCTCAGCCGCCCGCGCGGGGAGAACATCTCGAGTTGGGTCTGCTGATATGTGGGGCACACGGGCAGGCAGCGCCCGCACCGGATGCAACCCTGGAGCTCGTCATAATCCGGCAGGTGCAGGCCGAAGACCTGCTGGCCGGGTGTGGGTTCGTATAGGCTCATGGCTTCCTGTCGTCCGGTCAGGATATGGCCGTGAGTGTAGCACGCGGACGGGGTAATGACAAGCCGTCAGGACTTAATGCTGCAGCCAGTCGACGAACCGCTGTACCGTCGACCGGGTATTGTCGAGATAGAGGTCTTCGACCTCAGCACGATTGGTTGCGGGCAACAGCGTCCACAGTAGCAATGAAAGTATGGCGAGAACCAGCACAACTTGCATGGGTGACTCCGAGGATGAGTATGGCTGCTCTTGTGGACGCCGGAACGCTCGCTGCGGTTCCCGGTGCGGCAAAAGCACCATGCGGCCGGTCACCAGGCCCCATCCGGCAGCCGGCCGCACGTCCCATTCGATTACGACACCCAGGCCACTGCTACTTCCGATCCTGCGCACTGTTGATCGTGGCCCGCTCTGCTGCGCTCAGCGGCCGCCCGACCTGCCGCGTGATCCCCGTGATGGTGTTGTCCAGGCCGTAGTCCAGCACGGTCACGCCCGGCTCATGGTTGCCGCCGCCGATGACGGTGTTGCCGTTGGACAGCAGGAGGATCTCGGCGGGCGGGATGGGCGGGTCGGCCCACGCCAGGCCTGGCCCTACCGGCGTGAAGTTGTTGACGTTGTTGGCCCGCAGTTCGCTGTTGGGCGCATCCCAGTACGTCACCAGCGCATAGTCGCCGGTGCCAGACACGCGGTTGTGCAGCACCTGGCCGCCATCGGTCGGCCACCAGAGCGCGATCCCGCTGGCGGAGGCGACCTCGACGTCGTTGCCCTCGATCAGGGCCGAGCCGTTCACCTCGAGGTCGATACCGCTCATGCCCCAGTATTGGTACGGGTAGTTCGTCACGATGTGGTTGTCCCGCACCTCGATGTCCGTGCCCGGTTCCAGGTCGATCGTCTCGTCCTTGTAGGCATTGTACATCGGCGTGCTGTATGCCAGGACGCCGGATGTATCCACGAAGGGCAGCGGCTCGCTGAGGGTCACGATTTCGTTGTCCTCGATGATGGCGGTGAAGGGATCGCCGCTGCCTCCATTGCCGATGAAGAAGACGCCGATGAGAGTATCGTGCATGGTGTTGTTGCGGATCGTCAAGGTGGCCTCTGACCATGCCGAGTACACGCCGGCCCACATCCCGCGGACGGCCCAGACCTGCGCATCTGCCCAGTAGAACCAGAAGGCCGTATAACCCTTCTTGACCCAGTACGGCTCCGTGTCCGTGGGGAAGCCGGTGACGTCATACCCGAAGGTCACTTCCTGCAGGACGTACTCGTCCCACTTGCCGCCTGGCGGCGCTGGATCGTCAGGGTCAAACGGCGCAACCACGACGTCGCCGGCCTCGTCCACTTCACCTGCCGGGATACGCCAGTAATCTCCGTTGACGCGCACATCCTGCATGAGTATGTCGCCTTTGATCAGTTCGGTGTCGAAGTACAGCCGCGTGTCATATTCGCGATCGTGCATGCCGAGGACGAATGACCGCACGGTCGGGTTCAGCCAGCCCAGCGCGATGCCCAGGGGATCGCTGGCTTCGTAGGCGATATCCCAGGGCCACAGCCCGTCCACCAGGATGCGTTCGATCGTTTGGCCGTTGGCCGCGCCGGTCCAGATGGCGCAACCATATGGGCGGTCGAACCGGAGCTGGCGCACGGTGACGTTGACCGGCGTCCAGTCTGCGAAGAAATCGTAGGGAGGCAAGCTTGAGGTATCGTACGGCGGCACGTAGGGCGGGTACATGAAGGGATAGTTGATCTTGCCGTAGATGTCCGGCGTCATGTGGTAGACCGTATGCCCGTCCATGTCCACCTGTTCCGGTGGCTCGAAGGGTGTCTGGCGGCCGATGGTGAATGGCAGAAGACCGTGCTTGATCGTCGTAAGCGGCGCACCGGCCTTCTTGTCCCAGGCGCCCTCGATAGTCAGGTCCTTGTAGATGTAGACGTTCTCGAACTCGCTGAAGTCGAAGATGCCGGCGGCCAGGCGGATGGTGTCGCCGGGGTCTGCCAACGCCACAACCTCCCGGATGCGCTCCGGGTCATCCGGCGAGAGGCCGTGCGGGTAGATGGTCCAGACGGACCCGCTGTGCTCCACATCCGGCGGCAGCGCGAGCGGCTGGGCGCTCGCAGCCGGGACGCCGGCCAACAACAGGACAAGCATCGCAATCCACAGAAGCCGCTTCATGGGAAAACCTCCTTCATATCTATCCCGGTAATGGGCAGGAGGAGTTCCGCATTTACAGATGCGGAACGGCCCACATGCCCGGCGTCATTGTTTGCATCTGACGATGCAAACTCCTCTGGCTGATTGCCGCGCTATCTCAACACCCCCATCAATCGTATCCTCTCATCGCGCCGGCGCACCCCGCCGGCCGACGAACGCGCGCTCCGCCGCGCTTAGCGGCCGCCCGGCCCGCTGCGTCATTCCCATGATGACGTTGTCCAGCCCATAGTCCAGCACAGTCACATCCGGCTCGTGGTCCCAGCCGCCGGAAATCATGTTCCCGTCTGAGAGCAGCAGAATGTCCGCGGGCGGGATCGGCGGATCGAGCGGGATCCCTGCGCCCGCCGCCTCGAACTCGCTCAGGTTGTTGGCCCGGAGCGTGGTCGCGTTCGCGCCGCTATTGACGGCCAGCGCGTACGCGCCCTGGCCCGAGATCCGGTTCAGCTCGATCGATGCGCCCTGCGTGTCGTGCCAGAGCCACACACCCGTCCCCGAGGCGATCCCGATTTCGTTGCCCTCGACCAGCGTCGTCCCGTACGCGGCCAAGTCCAGTACGGGGACCGCCCAGCCCAAGCCCGCGTGGGTGCGCGTGATGTGGTTGTCGGTGAATTCGATGTTCATGCCGGGCGCGGGCAGGAGCGTCGCGCCGGTGAACGGGTTGGGGACGGCCCGGTCGTGCGTGAAAAGTGCGGCCTGCTCGAAATGCACGCCGGTCGCCGGGGCCAGGTCGATAGTGTTGTCCTCGATGAGGGCGGTGAACGGCCGGTCCATCGCCCCGTTGAGGAGCAGCATGAGGCCGGTGTCGCACCCGCGCACCTGGTTACGCCGTACGGTCAGCGTGCCGTCGGTCCACAGGCAATACACGCCCGTGTACAGCCCGCGCAGCGCGTACACGCGCGGCTCGGACAGCCACCAGATATGCTTGGCCGTGTACCCCTTCCTGACCCAGTAGAGCCGGGTCTTTCCAGGGATCGGCCGCAGGGCTGAGTCCCAGCCCGACGGCACATCCTGGAGCACGTAGGCGGCATAATCGCCGCCCGGCGGGACGGGCCGGGCGGGGTCGAAGGGCAGGGCGACGACTCCGCCGGCCTCATCGGCCGCGCCTTCGGGGAACGCGGCGAAGTCACCGTCGATGACGTTGTCCTGCACGATCCGGTCGCCGGTGATGAGGTCCGTGCCGGTGTAGAGCCCGTCGCCAGCGCGGCGGTTCATGCTCGCCAGACCTCCGGGCAGCCATCCCGGCCCGAACCAGTAGATGCCGTGGCCCTGCGGCTTGCTCGCGCCGAACTCGGTCTGCATCGGCCAGGCGGAGCGGATGTGCAGCCGCTCGAACGTACCCCTCCGCTGTGCGCCGGCCCAGATGGCCGCGCCGTAGGGCCGGTCGAAGGAGATCTGGCGCACGTTGGCCTCGACGGGGACCCAGTCGGTGCGGATGTCATAGGCAGCCGCGCCCGGTTCCGTGTAGGGCGGGTACTCGAACGGCGTGAGCATCCTCCCGAACAGGTCCGCCGTGATGTGCCAGACCTCGTGCCCATCTATCAACCGCACCTGCGGCAGCCCGGCGGACGTCCGGCGTCCCACCAGCAGCGGCCAAGCCCCGTGCCGGATCGTCGTGGCCGGCGCACCGGCCTGCGCATCCCACGCGCCCTCCACCGTCAGGTCCTTGGCGAGGCTGACGTTCCCGAAGTCGCCGAAGTCGAACACCCCCGCAGCCAGGTGGACCGTGTCGCCCGGGGCTGCCAGGTCCACAGCCGCCTGGATCAGCTGCGGGTCATCGGGCGCCGCGCCGTGCGGGTGGACCGTCCAGGTATCGCCGTCATGCTCCACGCCGGGCGGCAGCGTGCCGTGATCACAGGTTGTGGCGGTCGGAAGTGCGCTCATGGTGTCCTCCGCGTCCGGGAGTTACTGAGCCAGGATCTCGGTGACTTCTTCCAGCCAGACATCGGCTATTCTTTCCGTTGCTTTGCCCGTGGGATGCAAACCCATCGCATCGAAGTCGGCATCGGACTCGATGACTTCCGTCATGTCGACCAGGGAGACGTTGAAGCCTGCCCGCTGGAAGTCCGCGACCACATCGGGAATCCCTGCGTTGTATTTGGCGAGCGTGTCGTTCCCGAGCTCGGGCAGCGTCACGTAGAACGAGCGCAGGTTCGAGGTCACCGCCATCACCTGTGCGACGATGACGTGCGTCTTTGGCGCGTGCGCATAGATGTGTTCCAGCAGCAGCCGGAGGTCATCCAGCATCTGGTCCGGCGGGTGGGCCCAGCCCATATCGTTCGTGCCGATGTGCAGCAGGATGATGTCGGGCTGCGTTTCCTCCAGCCAGTTGGCGTTCTCCACGCAGAAGTCCAGGTCGCCGATGGTCCAGCCGCTGTGGCCTTCGTGCGCCAGATCCGCGGCCACATCAACCGAGCCCACGAACGACGCCTTGACCCCGGCGGCTGCCAGCTTGTCCCGCAGGAAGGCGCGGTAACCTACGGATTTGGGGTTGAGATCATTGAGGGACCAGTCACACAAGGCCGCATCGGACGCGTCGGTCGGTCGCCTGATGCCCGGAACATTGCAGGTGGCAGTCGTGTCGCACAGGCCCTCCGTGATCGAGTCGCCCAGCGGCATGATGCGCACGGAGACATCCACGCCCAGTTGCTGGGTAGCCCGCCACTCCTCATAGGCCTTGTTGATGGACTCTCCGAGAGCCTGGTTGTAACCGCTCTTGTTGCCTAACCCCTCCCAGATGCGGGCGTTCTCCTCAGGATGCGTATCGGCCAGCCATCTCAGAAAGTCAGTGGCGCGTGCGTCCGCCTCAGGGCCAACGTTGTCCTGCCAGATAACGGCACTGATCTTGCCTTCGGTGACCTCGATGTAGTATGTGGCTGCACATTCGCCGAACGGTACAGCCGATAGCCGGGATTCGCATTTGGTGAGGGCCGGCTGGGAGGTGGCCTCGCAGGTGGCCTCGAGTTCCCTATACCGCAAGCCCCACAGGTAGCCGAGCCAAGGCTCCAACTCCGCGCGACCCCTGAACGTGATGCTCCCGTTATGGCGCCACTCCCCGGTGTCGGTGAACAGGGCGATCACGGCCTCGATGTCGCGGTCGGCCATTGCATCGCGGAACTTCTGCACGACGTCGGGCACGGCAGCCGCCGCGGGCACGGGTGTCGGCTTAGCGGCCTGCCACTCCGCGTGCAGCGTGGCAATGGCTTCACCAAGCTCCTGGCTGAAGGCATACTTGCCGAACTCCGCGTCGATACGCGCCATGTCTTCCGGGTGGGCGGTCCTGACCCAGCTCAGGAACTCATCAGCCCGCGCTTGGGTTGCCGCATCGAGGGACTCCGTGAACTGGAGCGTGCTGATCTTGTCGCCCGCAACCTCGACATCATACATGACCAGGAAATTCCCGTAGGGGATGTTCCGCGCCTGCACCTTGCAGCGGGCGCGGGCCTTGTCTGCGGCGAGAGTGCAGGCCCCGCGCTGTTCCTTGTAGTCGAGCGCCACTGCATAGTTCAGGACATTCCGGAGCTCTGTGGGGCCGGTAAAGGTGTGGTAGTCGTTGTGCCGCCATTCGCCGTCCTCGGCGAACAGCGCGATCATCTTGTCCACATCGTGCTTCGCCAGCGCCGCGCGAAATGCGGCCACAACCTTGAGTGGGTCGGCGGTCACTGCGGCCGGTGTCGGTGTGAGCCGGACCGCCTGCCATTCGGTGTACAGCTTCTTGATGAGTTCTCCCAGTGTCCTGTCAAAGGCCCATGCGTTCTCCTTCTTGTACACTAGGGCCATGTCCTCGGGTCGGGCGCCTTCCGCCCAGGTCAAAAACGCCTTGATGCGTGGCTCTACATCAGCCCAGGAATACATGGTCCAGTAGAACCGATCGATTTTCTCTCCTTTGCGCAGGACGGAGTAGGCAGCCTGGAAGTCACCCCAAATGAGGAGTTTGAACCCTCCCTCGCACTTTGTTACTCCTTGAGCATCTTCAGGCTGGCATTCGACCGCCACCTCCGCATACTCCAGTTCCAACAGATACTCGAAATCGTTCCGCAGCTCGGTGGGGCCGCTGATAACGCGCCCGTCGAGACCCTGCCATTGAGCACTATCGGTGAACAGCGCCACCATCTTGTCGGCATCGCGCTCCGCCAGCGCATCGCGGAACGCGGCCACAACATCCAGCGGGTCCGCGGCCGCTGGGGCCCGGGTGGGCGTGAGCTTGGTCGCCTCCCACTCGTGGTATGCGCCGGCGATCAACTCGCCGAGCTCCCGGCTGTATTCGTTCTTGCCGACCGAGTCGAAGATGTGCTTGTGATCGTCCGGGTGGGTGGCGAGTAACCAAGTGATAAAGGTCGTGAAGTTCGCTGTCGCCACAGCGTCCCAATCATCTGCAAGGTGGACTGTGGCGATTTTTCCTTCCTTGACCTCTACGTAGTACGTGATCGTGGCCTTACCGACCGGGATCATCACCATTTTCTCCTGCGCTTGGCACTTGATCAGATCTGCGGTCTGGGTAGGGACGCATTCACCGTCAAGCTCCCTGTATTCGAGCGCCATTACATAGATCAAGTAGTCGCGGATTGCGGCGCGTCCGGTGGCTACCGCGCTGCCTTCATCAACGATCTGCGCTGTGTCTATGAACAGTGCGAGCGCGGCGTCGGTATCGCCCTTCGCCAGCGCGTCGCTGTACGCCCGCGCAACATCGAGCGGGCTGGTCGTTGCCGTCGGTGGCACGGCCGCGACCGGCGCAGCCGGTGCCGCACACCCCGCCACCACGAAGATGACCAGCATCAAGCTCACAACCGGTCTGAGCAGAGACCTTTTCATGAAGCACCTCCCTGTTGTATGGAGCAACTCTCATTGTGCCCAGCATACAGGGCCAGCGTTGCAAAATCGTGACAGAATTCGCGCTCAGGCTAAATTCATTGCGCTATTCGCGCGATTTTGTGCTATGATTTGTATGTAGCCCAGGAGTTGTGCATATGTTGGGCCTGGAATCCGACCTGGACTTGGTATTGTTCGGGCCGCCACGGGCGTTGCACGCGGGCGATCCCCTCCACTTCGAGCGCCACAAGACGCTGGCCCTGCTCGCGTACCTGGCCGTCACCGGCCGGCCGCACGGCCGCGATTCCCTCGCCCTCCTCTTCTGGCCGGAGGCCGATGCGGTCCAGGGCCGCAGCGGCCTGCGCCGCGCGCTGAGCGAGCTGCGCCAGGTGTTCGGTCCCGGCATCCTCGAGACGTCCGAAGGCTGCGTCGCGCTGGCCAGCGGCGCCCTCCGTGTCGACGTGCTGCAGTTCCGCGACCATCTGGCCCGTGTCACCGCCCATGCGCATGGCGAGGGCGCGCTCTGCCCGGCCTGCCTCACGGCGCTGCGTGAGGCTGTCGAGCTGGCGCACGGTGACTTCCTGGCCGGCTTCTCGCTGCGCGAGACGGAGGAGTTCGACGCCTGGCAGACCCTGACCACGGAGACCCTGCGGCTCGAGCTATCCGCGGCGTTGGAACGACTGGCCACGGCGCTGGCGGAGCGGCAGGAGTATGCTGCGGCGCTGCCGTACGCCCGGCGCTGGTTGACGCTGGACCCGCTGCACGAGCCGGCGCACCGGCTGCTGATGCGGCTGTATGCGGCAACGGGCGACCGGCCCGCCGCCGTGCGGCAGTACGAGCAGTGCGTCCAGATCCTGGCGGACGAACTAGGGATCTCGCCGGACCTGGAAACCGGCAGGCTGCACGCCGCTCTCTTCACCGGTCCACAGGCTCAGGAGCCGGTGGCCGTACCCGTCCACAATCTGCCGCCGGATGTAACGCCGTTCATCGGCCGGGAGGCGCAGCTGGCGCAGGTAGCCGCGCGGCTGGCCGACCCGGCGTGTCACCTGCTGACGGTGCTGGGGTCGGGGGGTATCGGCAAGACGCGGCTGGCGATCGAGGCTTCCCGGCGCGCAGTGGGCCACTTTCCTCAGGGCGTGTGGTTCGTGGACCTGGCGCCGCTGACGACGGCAGAGCAGTTGGCGGGCACGATCCTGGGCACGCTGGGGCTGGTGGAGCATGGCGCAGGGGGCACGGATGCGCGGCTGCTGGAGTACCTGGCCGACCGGCGGATGCTCCTCGTACTGGACAACTACGAGCACCTGCTGAGCGGCCAGGAGGTCGATCGCCGGGATGGCTACGGGTTAGTCATGCAGCTGGTGGGCGCAGCCCCGGGAGTGAAGCTGCTGGTGACGTCGCGGGCGCGGCTGAACGTGGCGGCGGAGTGGCTGGAGCCGCTGGAGGGGCTGGCCGTGCCACTGCAGCCGCCGGAAGGCGCAGTGCAGCGGCGCCTGTCGCGCGAAGCGACGCTGGCCGTGCTGGAGCAGTACAGTGCCACGCACCTGTTCGTGACTGCCGTACGCCGCTTGCGGCCGGACTTCGCCCCGACGCCCGATGAGGGCCACACGATTGCGCACATCTGCCGCCTGCTTCGCGGTGTGCCGCTGGCAATCGAGATGGCTGCCGCATGGACGCGCGCCCTGGCGCTGGCCGAGATTGCCCGGCGGATCGAGCAGGGCCTAGAAATCCTGACCACGACCGCGCGGGGTGTGCCTGAGCGGCAGCGCAGCATGGCCGCAACCTTCGATTACTCGTGGCGGCTGCTGGCCCCGCGCGAGCGGTCCATCTTGCGCCAGCTCGCTGTGTTTCGGGGCGGCTTCACTGCGGAGGCAGCCGAGGCGGTGACGAGGGCAGGGCTGGGCGAGCTGGCTGCGCTGGTGGATGCGTCGTGGCTGCGGCTGGGGGAGGGGGGGCGCTACGGCGTGCACGAGCTGATCCGGCAGTACTGTGCCGAGAAGCTGGCACAGGAGCACGCGGCGGAGATGGGTGAGGACCCGGATACCGTGCGTGCTCGCCATTCGCGCTACTTCCAGCCCCTCATCATGGATCGCTGGACGGATTTTTGGAGACGGCCGGGCACCGTCCGTGAGATACTGCCCGATTTAGCCAACCTGATGGCCGCCTGGGAGTGGACCGTGACTGCGGGGGATCTGCCGGGTGTGTGGCCGCTGCGGTTAGGACTCCTTTTCCTGGGCGCCACGCAGGGCGCTCCCGCAGCGGTTACGGCCGCACTGGAAGCGGGTCTGTGCCGGCTGCGGGAGCATGCTCGGGTGCACCACGATGACCCGGACTGGACCGTGGCCGTTGCCCTCATCGAGACTTCTGTTTGCGAAATGTGGGTCCATGATGGTCGTATGGCCGATACTGATGCTGGGCTGGACGAAGCTGCTCGGCTGTTGGGTGACCACGACAAGGGTGCGGCGCATTGGGCTGAGGCCCGATATTTTAACCGCAGGATACGGGCGCAGTGGTTGTACTATCTGGGTGAATATGACCGGTCGGCCCGGATCTTCAATGAGCTACGAGCAGACATACACGACGGCCTCATACTGCCGCCGTATACGCCCGATGGCACCCACGTGTGGCACGTTGAAACATGCTGGGGCGTAGTGCAGAGCCTGCTGGCCGCCGGAGACTATGATGAGGCGCTACGCTATATCGCAGAAGGCATTGCTGAGGCCGAACAGGCGAATCTAAAGCTGTTGTGGGCGTATGCGGCGCGCCTCCAGATACCAGTGCTATTACAGATAGGGAACTACGCCCAAGCCGAACAGGCGTCACGACGCCTGTTTGCAGCAGCCACGGAGTTCGATCACAAACAGATGATCGGTTTTGCTCTCACGCTGTTGGGTCAGACGCACCTGGCGCTCGGCCGGCCAGACCGTGCCCTTGCCTGCTTCCATCGTAACCTTGAATTGGGACGTCATTGGGACAGGGACGTAGGGAACGGCTACACGTTATGCCTGCTCGGGCACGCCGAGATCGCGCTGGGTGACCTGGCCCTGGCGGAGCGTCACTTCCGCCGGGCCTGCGAGGCAAGCTGGCTGCCGGGGGGCCTTTATGGGCTGGCCCGACTGGCCTTGGCGCGCGGGGATCCGGCGGCCGCGCGCGAACTGTGCCGCCAGGTTCTGACCGGGCAAGGCCTGTGGGCGTGGCTGAAGGGTCAGACGCTCATGCAGTTTGCCGAGGCGACCGCGCAGCTGGGCGAGCCGGAATATGCGGCGGAGCTCTGCGGCTTTCTCCTTGCCTGGCGCGGCACGCGGTTTGCCGAGCGCCAGGACGCGACTCAGCTGCTTGCAGAACTCACTGACCGGATGCCGGCGGCAGACCTGGCCGCGGCGACGGCACGCGGCAGGGCGCGCGAACCGGCAGATATCGTTGCCGAGGTTGTCGGCCCCGTGGGTCAGCCTGTGTAATCCGATCCCTCAGCGCTGCACGAGGTGTGCCTCATGTCTGGCCTGGACCTGATTTTGTTCGGGCCGCCCCGGGCGTTGCACGCGGGCGATCCCCTCCACTTCGAGCGCCACAAGACGCTGGCCCTGCTCGCGTACCTGGCCGTCACCGGCCGGCCGCACGGCCGCGATTCCCTCGCCCTCCTCTTCTGGCCGGAGGCCGATGCGGTCCAGGGCCGCAGCGGCCTGCGCCGCGCGCTGAGCGAGCTGCGCCAGGTGTTCGGTCCCGGCATCCTCGAGACGTCCGAAGGCTGCGTCGCGCTGGCCAGCGGCGCCCTCCGTGTCGACGTGCTGCAGTTCCGCGACCATCTGGCCCGTGTCACCGCCCATGCGCATGGCGAGGGCGCGCTCTGCCCGGCCTGCCTCACGGCGCTGCGTGAGGCTGTCGAGCTGGCGCACGGTGACTTCCTGGCCGGCTTCTCGCTGCGCGAGACGGAGGAGTTCGACGCGTGGCAGACCCTGACTACAGAGACCCTGCGGCTCGAGCTATCCGCGGCGCTGGAGCGACTGGCGACGGCGCTGGCGGAGCGGCAGGAGTATGCTGCGGCGCTGCCATATGCCCGGCGCTGGCTCGCGCTGGACCCGCTGCACGAGCCGGCGCACCGGCTGCTGATGCGACTGTACGCGGCAATGGGCGACCGGCCCGGCGCCATGCGGCAGTACGAGCAGTGCGTCCACGTCCTGGCGGCCGAGCTGGGCATCCCGCCTGCGCCGGAGACCACCGACCAGCACCATGCCCTCCTGGCCGCTGCAGCCTCCTCGACCGCGCTCTCCATGTCCTCGCCTGCAGCCCGACCGGCTCACAATCTGCCGCCGGATGTGACGCCGTTTATCGGCCGGGAGGCGCAGTTGGCGCAGGTAGCCGCACGACTGGCCGACCCGGCGTGTCACCTGCTGACGGTGCTGGGGCCGGGTGGCATGGGCAAGACGCGGCTGGCACTGGAGGCCGCGCGGCGCGCGGTCGACTGCTTCCCGCAGGGCGTCTGTTTTGTGGACCTGGCGCCGCTGACGACGGCAGAGCAGTTGGCGGGCACGATCCTGGGCACGCTGGGGCTGGTGGAGCATGGCGCAGGGGGCACGGATGCGCGGCTGCTGGAGTACCTGGCCGACCGGCGGATGCTCCTCGTACTGGACAACTATGAGCACCTGCTGACGGGGCCGGAACCGGAGCGGCGGGACGGTTACGGCTTGGTGATGACGTTGGTCAACCAGGCGCCGGAGGTCAAACTGCTGGTGACATCGCGGGCGCGGCTGAATGTGGCGGCGGAGTGGCTGGAGCCGCTGGAGGGGTTGACTGTGCCATCGCATGCGCCGGAAGGTGCAGTGCAGCGACGCCTATCGCCGGAAGCGACGCTGGCCGTGCTGGAGCAGTATAGTGCCACGCATCTGTTCATGGCTACCGTACGCCGCTTGCAGCCGGACTTTGCCCCGACGCCTGATGAGGGCCACACGATTGCGCATATCTGCCGCCTGCTCCATGGGGTTCCGCTGGCCATCGAGATGGCTGCCGCATGGACGCGCGCCCTGCCACTGGACGATATTACCCGGCGGCTGGAGCAGGGCCTGGAAATTCTGACCACGACCGCGCGGGGTGTGCCCGAGCGGCAGCGCAGCATGGCCGCAACCTTCGATTACTCGTGGCGGCTGCTGGACCCACACGAGCGGTCCATCTTGCGCCAGCTGGCGGTGTTCCGGGGCGGCTTCACTGCCGAGGCAACGGAGGCCGTGACCGGCGCGAGCCTGTTCGATCTGGCGCGTCTGGTGGATGCCTCGTGGCTAAACCTGGCCGAGACAGGCCGCTATGCCGTCCACGAATTGATCCGGCAGTACTGCGCCGAGCGGCTGGTACGGGATCACGAGTCCGAGACGGGGGAACCCCCGGACGCCGTGCGTGCCCGTCACGCCCGCTTCTTCCAACCACTGGTCGTGGACCTTTGGATCGAAGTGTGGCGCCGCCGCGAGCTGATCCACAAGCTGGGGCTGGAGCGGCCCAACCTGATGGCGGCCTGGGAGTGGACCATTGCGGCCGTGGACCTGGAGGGGATCTGGCTGCTGATGCTCAGTCTCAGCTTTATGGCGGACCGGCAGGGTTCGCGCAGTGATATCGGCGCGGTGCTGGAGGCCGGCCTGCAGGCGCTGCGCTCACGCCCGGACAGCGAGCAGGGGGCACCCGATTTCGCCGCAGTCGTAGCCATGCTGCTTACCGGTCTGAGTGAGATGTGGGAGCGGTCAGGACGGCTTGCGGACGCGGGCGCGTTATTGGATGAGGCGCAGCGGCTGCTGGCAGACCGCGCGCTGGGCGCAGCCCGCTGGGCCGAGGCCCACTACTTCTACCGCCGGATGCGCGCCTGGTTGTTGCAGGACATGGGCGATATCGTCGAGTCGGCCCGTATCTTCCTCCAGCTCTGCGATGAGCTGCAAACCGGGAGCCTCAGCCTCCCACCCTATACGCCAGAGGGTTCCCGGCTGTGGCACATCGAGGCATCCTGGGGCGCCGGATACGGATTGGTCGCCCAGGGCGAATATGCGGCAGCCCTGCAACTCATGTCCGAAGCCATCGCTGCTTCCGAGCAGGCATGCTGCGAGCTGCTGCGCGCGTACGCCACCCGGGTCCAGGTGCTAGGGCTGTTGTATACGGGCGCGCTCGACGAGGCTGAGGCCGCCGCACGCTGGATGACCAGCACGGCGAGTGCCTTTGACGATAAGCTGCTGCTCGGCCAGGCGCTGAGCTTACTCGGGCAGACCCAATTGGCGCTGGGCCGGCCGAAGCGTGCGCGGGCGTGCTTCCTGCGCAGTATCGAAGTGGGACGCGATGCCGGGATGCGGGAGACTTCCGGCGGCACGCTGTGCATGTTGGGCCATGTCGAACTTGCGCTGGGCAATCCCACGGCCGCAGAGCACCACTTCGGTGAAGCCTACGCTGCGGGATGGCAGGCCGGGGGCCTGTATGGTCGGGCGCGCGTGGCGCTGGATGGCGGCGATATTGGGGGGGCGCAGGCACTGTGTCACCGGGTGCTTGCCCGGCCGGGGTTGTGGGCCGAGACGAAGGCGTGGGTGCTGCTGTGCTGGGCTCAGACAGCTGTGCAGACGGACGAGCCTGAGCGCGCGGCCGAGGTGTGCGGTTGCCTGCTGGCATGGCACGGCACTCCATACAGAGTGCGCGAGAGAGCCTGCAAGTTGAGTGCCGAGTTCGCCTCTCGCCAGGACGCGGAATCTCTGGCAGCCGCTACGGCCCGCGGCTCTGCGCGTCCGGTGGATGAGGTCATCGCGGAGATCGTCGCCGCCCCAGGTTCGTAGTGGGCGCTTCAGCGCCTTGCGCCCACTACGAACCTGCGGCGGCCGTCATCGTGTGACTACTCTGCGTCGCGTTCGCCATAACTTCAGGCCGGGCGGATTACTTGCCCGGGTCCAGGATCTCGCCCTCGACAGTGTAGTAGACGTCAACAGTGTGGAGCGTAGATGCTGTCGTGCGGAGTTGCAGGCCTGCGTAGGCGCCGTAGCCCTTGGCCCTGCTCTTGATCACTTCACGGCCGTCAGCGGCCACATCGCCGGTGAATGTGCCCTCCCAGTAGTCGGGACAGTTGCCGAAGACCAGATCCCAGTCAGCCTCGATTCGGAACGTACCCCAGGTCTGCCCCACTGCACCGATAGGGCTATTGGGTTCCAGCCAGTAGTTGCCGTTGTGGTTGACGAGCATCGTCCCCTGATAGCGTGGGTCGGTCGACAGGAGATAGAAGGTGAACGGATAGTCACGCCAGAAGAAAGCATTGTTTCCGGGCTCCCAATAGCGTTCCGGCTCACCCTCCGGGCCCCAGTACTGTTGCCCGCTGAAGGGTGTGCGGTTGTCGGCGGCTGCCGTCGCAGTGGTCAGCACCATGACGAGCAGCGCCAGCACTCCGATGATGGTCAACGTTCGCGTATGCATGATCGAACTTCTTTCGTCACCTGTGATCGGTGCCGCCGGTAAGCGATGCACCGATGCTGCACGACACTGGGAGTGTACCGCGCCCGTGTTCCAGAATCGTTCCAGAATTCGCGCTCAGTCTGTCACGGTCGCGCGAGAGGTTCGTAGTAGGTGCTTCAGCGCCCCTCAACCTGGAACTGGCGCTGAAGCACCTACTACGAACCTACTTCCCCATCGTGCTGGTTGAGATCGCCACCATGTAGCCGGTATCGGTGGCGCGGTCGACCGCGATGCGAATTCCCTGCTGGGCATCCGTGAATACATCGCCGGGCCGCCACGCGCTCGCCACGAGCACCCCATCGACCGTGTCATGCGCCAGCACCACCGCAGCCGGATAGCTGTGGGGGTCGATCCGGTGGATGACTACGCCGTCGGCCGGCAGGTTGCGATCGTACCCCACCCGACGCCGTGACTCGACAGTATAGAAGCAGCCCGGCGCGCCGGGTATCGGGATTTCGACGATCAAGTAATTCTCGGTCGCCGGTTGTGCCAGTCGTTCGAGGGTAATCGTGTTAGTCGTGCCCGGCTGCGCGATGAACTTGCGGGCAGCGGGAATCCAGCCGAGCAGGTCTTTGTGGTACGCGATCGGATGCTGCGCGATGTGGCCGTACTGGCGGTGCTTCAGGCCGCTGTCCCAGGCGCTCATCACGTCCCAGGGATTGCGGTGCTCCTCGCCGCGCGCGTTCGCTGAATGCGTCAGCCCGAAGGCGTGCCCCATCTCGTGGGCAATGGCGCTTTGGCAGCCAAAGCCACCCAGGCTGAGCCAGGTCACGCCGTAGAGTCTTTCCCGGTTGTCGAGCAACAGGCCCAGCTTGCCCCCGTATGCCGTATCCTTCCAGAGATTGAACACCAGGTTGATGCCCACATAGTCAGGGAAGAAGACATCGGCGTCCGCGGCTGAAGTGCAGTCTTCGGCGAGACGGCCGAGTGTCTCTGGCGTGATGTGCAGGAGCGGATATGCGCTTGATGGGTGTGGCATCAAGTACCAGCGGGTTACACGGCTCCCCGCCAGGTTGATCTGCCCGTACGAGACTTCAGTCCAGTAATCCGCGATGCCGGGCTCGGCGTCGCCAAGTAGCCCCTCGTAGTGTGAGGGCAGTCCGATGTTCTCCAGGACATCGGGGAACTGGCAGAAGAGGGTCACGAACGGCTGCGGCCCGTGCAGGCCCCCTACGACTTCCGGGGATGATGGTGCATGTGCTGCCGCCACAACCTGCGCGGCCGGCGATATCGATGTTCTATCCAAGGCGGACAGGCACAGCAGCACCAGCACCATAACGACGACCCTGCCAGCAGACCGGCCGACCATAGCAAGTCACCTCCAGAGAGCGAACCTCTCTGGAGACAATTTATCAAACAGCCGTATCAGATTTGATGTCAGAATCGTTGCAGGATCGTTGCGGTGCGGGAAGACGGTCTATGGCCGATGCGACGCTAAGTTCACCGCCTCGAATTCTTGATTTTGTGGTACAATTTGTGGGCAGCAAGGAGTTGTACGATGTCCGGCCGGGACCTTGTGTTGTTTGGGACGCCCCGGGTCGAGCGGGATGGCGCGGCGCTCCACTTCGAGCGGCACAAGACGCTGGCGCTGTTGGCCTACCTCGCCGTCACCGGCCAGGCCCATGCGCGTGACGTGCTGGCCGCGTTGTTCTGGCCGGAGGTCGGGCCGCGCGAGGCACGGGCCAACCTGCGTCGTGCCCTCAGCCAGTTGCGCCAACTTCTCGGCCCCGGCATCCTCGATGCCGAGGAGGATCGCGTGGCCCTCCCCCGCGGCGCGATCGAGGTGGACGTGGGCCGGTTCCGGGCCTGCCTCGCGCAGGTGGCAGCCCATCACCATCCTGCCCCCCACCTCTGCGATGACTGCCTCGCCAACCTGTCCCTGGCCGCCGACCTCTACCGGGACGATTTCCTCGCGGGTTTCTCGCTGCGTGATGCACCCGACTTCGATGCCTGGCAGACGTTCCAGACCGAGTCGCTGCGCCTCGAGCTGGCCGGCGCGCTGGAGCAATTGGCTCTGGCACACGGCGAACGGGGCGATTTCGCCCACGCCGTCGCTTTTGCGCGGCGCTGGCTGGCGCTGGACCCGCTGTGCGAGCCGGCCTACCGCTGCCTGATGCGGCTCCACGCTGCGGCGGGGGACCGGGCAGCCGCGTTTGCCCAGTACGAGGCGTGCCGGACGGTGCTGGAAAGTGAGCTGGGCATTCCGCCTGAGGCGGCGACGACGGCGCTCTACGAGGAACTGAAGACGGGCGTACAGCAGGTTTCGTCAGGCAGGACCGCAGGTGCGCTGCAACCCATCAACAATCTGCCGGCAGCGCCCGGGGCTTGCATCGGGCGGGAGGCGGAGTTGGGCGATGTGGCGGCACGGCTGGCTGATCCAGCTTGCCGGCTGCTGACCATCATCGGCCCGGGCGGGATCGGGAAGACGCGGCTGGCGCTGGAGGCGGCGCGGGACCTGGCCGGGCAGTACCGGCACGGCGTCTGCTTCGTGGACCTCGCGCCGGTGCCCCGAGCGGAACTGCTGTCCGCCGCGATCCTGAATGCCCTCGGCGTGGCCCAGCAGACTGCCGGTGGGCTGGACCAGCAGTTGTGCGAGCACCTGCGCAACCGGCAGCTGCTGCTGGTGCTGGATAACTACGAACACCTGCTGACCGGCGCGGAGCCGGAGAGGAGGGATGGATACGGGTTGGTCACGCGGCTGGCCGAGGCTGCGCCCGAGGTAAAGCTGTTGGCGACCTCGCGGGCGCGGCTCAACGTGCGTGCGGAGTGGCTGCTGCCGCTGGAGGGGTTGGCGCTGCCGCGGGAGGCATGGGCTGCCGGCACATCGCCCGGGATGCGCCCGGACGCGGTGCTGGCGGCCCTGAACCAGCACGCTGCGACCGCGCTTTTCCTGGCATGCGTGCACCGGCTGCGCCCGGACTTCGCCGCGGATGCCGGGGCGGGCCGCGCGATTGCCCGGATCTGCCGCCTGATCGACGGTACGCCGCTGGCGATCGAGATGGCTGCGGCCTGGACGCGCGTTCTGTCGCTGGAGGAAATCGCCGAACGGCTGGCGCAGGGGCTGGACCTGCTCACGACCACGCTGCGCGATGTGCCACCCCGCCAACGCAGCATGGCCGCCACCTTCGACTACTCCTGGCGGCTGCTTAACGCGCGCGAGCGCAGCCTGTTGCGCCAGTTGTCGGTCTTTCAAGGCGGGTTCACCGGGGCAGCCGCGGAGGCGGTGGCGGGCGCAACACCGGCGGACCTGGCCAGCCTGGCCGACACCTCTTGGCTGCCATCGCCGGTCGCAGGGCGCTACACGCTGCACGAGCTGGTGCGGCAGTACTGCGCGGGAAAGCTGGAGCGCGAGCATATAGCTGAAAGCGGCGAGACGGGAAACGAAGTTCAGAAGCGACATGCTGCGTACTATGAGAACCTGCTGCATGAGCTGGCGAAGCAGTGGTTCCAAGGCCGCAAGCCCACTATTGAGATTGCTGCCGATTTTGGTAACGTAATCGCCGCTTGGGACCGAATGGTCAAACAGGATGAAGTGTTGATTGCCTGGGGGCTGTGCCACGGGCTAGGGTTTCTGGGTGATCGACTGGGCCGCAACGCGGAGGTCGCTCTGCTGTTTGACGCGAGCAAGCCCGGGCTGGCTGCGACTCCAGCCGCGGACTGTATAACGGAGCGCGGGCGCGCGCGAGCCGTGCTCCTCGCGCTCCTGTTGGCCAGTCAGAGCGAGAGGTTACATTATCTTGCCCGATACGCTGACGCATCAGCTTGTCTGGCGGAGGCAAGGGTATGGCTGGAGCGGGTTGAAGCACGCGACGCGCGCTGGGCTGAGGCCCACTGGTTCTATAGCCGTGGGCAGGTGTATGCTGCCTATGACCGGGGTGATGCCCCGGCTATGGTGGCTCTGGGGCAGGCATCGTTGGACGAGCTGCGCGAGGGGGCCTTCTGTCCCTACAGCGGGGATATCTCTCACTGGCTGCCTGAAGCACACATGCTGGTTGGGTGGGGCGCTGCATTGCTTGGCGAATACGAGGAAGCGCGGCATATGGCGCAACTGGCCTGTAAGTTGGCCGAGGCGGCAGGTTCAGATTTCATCCTTGGCTTTCAACACTATCTGCTCTCGTGGGCGCTCCTATACCTGGGCGAATTCGGATTGGCTGCGCAGTCAGCGCAACGGATGTCGATGCTGGCAGCGGCCCAAGGGGATGCGCTAATGCGCGTCCTGGCGCTGGGAATACATGGCGCCGTGGAGCTTGCCCGGGCGCACTACCCCCAGGCGCGTGTCATCTGGCGACGGAGCCTGGCGGCCGCGCGCGAGGCAGGAATGCAATATGAGGTTGCGCTGAGTCTGATTGGATTGGGGGATATCGAGCTGGCGCGCGGGCACCCGGCTGCTGCCAGGCGGCTGTACAAGGCAAGTGGGGCGCCGCCTGGAACGCCTGCTGCTCTGTCTGTGATGATCGGTTTGGGGCGAGTTGCACTGTGGTACAAGAATCCCCATCAAGCACGCGAGCATTTCCGTCAGGCTTTGCGGGCGTGTCAGTACAGGGCAGCCACCAAGGCCGAGGCTATCGCATATACGGCTGAGGCGCTGCTACAGGAAAGTGAGCAGGCCCAGGCGGCCGAGCTTTGTGCTTTCGTCTTGCAGTGGTCCGGCACGCCCGCCGTCGTTCGTGACGTGGCGGGGAAGTTGCTGCGGGACGCCGAGGCCCAGTTATCAGCAGACGAATCGGCTGCGGCCCGCGAGCGTGGCCGCAATCGCGACCTGGATGATGTGTTAGCTGAGATAGCGGAGGGTGCTAGTCAACGGACCGCACCATTAGAGATCGTCACGACGTAGCCTGTGCCGCTTGAGCGATCGACCGTAACCCGGATGCTGTGCGCGGCATCATGGAAGGTCATGTCGGGGACCCAGATGCTATCCACCGGCACGCTGCGTGTCGGTTCATGCGTTACCAGCGCAACCGTTGGCCTGGCGCCCGGACCGATCCGGTGAATGACCACCCCATCAGCAGGCGCATTACGGTCATAGCCCACCCGGCGCCGCGCCTCGAGCGTGTAGAACCCGCCGTCGGGCAGCGGGATCTGTGCCATCAAGTAGTCGTCCTTTTCCGGCCGGGCTAATCGTTCCAGCGTGATGCGCGCTGTGCTGCTGGCCTGCGCCACGTACTTGCGTTCCGGGGGAATCCAGCCCAGTTGATCCTTCTGATAGGCGATCGGGTGCTGAGCGATCGGGCCATACGGCGGATCTACCCGGCAAAAACGGCACCCACTCATCACATCCCACGGGTTGTTGTAGGGTTCGCCAGAATGGTCCGACGAGTGGGCCAGCCCGAACGCATGCCCCATTTCGTGCGCAACCGTAGACTGCCACCCTAGCTTGCCCATGCAAAGCCAGGTCACCCCGTATCTCCTCTCGCGACCATCGAGGGTCAGCCATCGCCAGCCGCCGTAAGCGGTCTCCAGGCAGAAGTTGAAGACCAGGTTGATGCCGAAGTAGTCTGGGTAGTAGACATCGGCGTCTGCCGCGGCCATGCAGTCCGTGGCTAACCGGTCGAGGAGGGCCTGGTCGACCTGCCGGAGCACATAGTCGTCTGTCGGATGCGGCATAACATACCAGCTCGTGACCCGGCTGCCGTCCAGGCTGATCTGTCCATAGGACACCTCTGCCCAATAGTGGGCCAGTCCCGGCTCCGCGGCGCCGAGCAGCGCCTCGTAGTATTCCCTTAGCCCCCAGGTTTGATAGTAGTCTGGGAACTGGCAGAAGAGGGTTACGAACGGCTGCGGGCCGTGGAGTGGTGTGGTCGCGGGCTCAAGTTCGACAGCGGTGACCGTCGGGGCCGTGGCTGCCACGGGGCTGTCGAGCAGCAGCACAAGGCCCAGCGCGCTGACAAGCATGAGACGGCGGAAAACAGGACGGACGGCCATGGTTCGGGCACCCCCTCGGATAGACTCCTTGGGGATACCGTAGCAGCCGGCCGTCCCGGATTACGCGCCGTCAGCGTCTCATAGGGCGCTTACTCAATCCATCTCGATCTCCACCTGATAGTTGTTGCAGAAGCGTTGCACGCGGGGTAGGAGCTACCACCGGTCGCCCGGCAGGTTCGTAGTAGGCGCTTCAGCGCCCCGCGTCCGCACGGGCGCTGAAGCGCCTACTACGAACCGAGGTTACAGCCGCTCGCTCACCACCTTCGCCTGCATGAACAGCTGGAGATAATCCGGCCCGCCCGCCTTCGAGTCGGTGCCGCTCATATTGAACCCGCCGAACGGCTGTACGCCCACCAGTGCACCGCTGCACTTGCGGTTGAAGTACAGGTTGCCGCAGTGGAACTCCATCCGCGCGCGTTCCAGCCGGTCACGGCGCATCGAGTAGAGCGCGCCCGTCAGCCCGTACTCAGTGTTGTTCGCAACCTCCAGCCCTTCCTCGAAGTCGCGCACCCTGATGAAGCTCAGCACTGGGCCGAAGATTTCTTCCTGCGCGAGCCGCGCGTCCGGCGCGATATCCGCAAAGACGGTCGGCTGGAGGAAGTAGCCGCCCGATTCGTTCGGCAGCGCCTGGCCACCCACGACGAGCCGCCCCTCTTCCTTGCCGATTTCGATGTACTCTAGGTGCTTGGCGAGCGCGCGGTCGTCGATAACCGGGCCCATCTCGACGCCGGGGCCGAACTGCGGGTCGCGCACGTCGAGCTTCTGCGTGCGGGCAATCACCTTCTCCAGCACCGCATCGTAGACCGACTCCACGACCACTGCGCGCGAGCACGCCGAGCACTTCTGGCCGGAGTAGCCGAATGCGGCCGACACGATGCCCGCGGCCGCCTCGTCCAGGTCCGCGGTCTCGTCCACCAGGATCGCGTCCTTGCCCCCCATCTCCAGGATGGTGCGCTTGAGCCACTTCTGCCCTGGCTGCACGGCTGCAGCGCGCTGGAACACCCGGATGCCGATCTCCTTACTGCCCGTGAACGCGATGAAGCGGGTCAGCGGATGGTCCACCAGCACGTCGCCCACCGCGCTGCCCGACCCGGGCACGAAGTTGAACACGCCCGGTGGCAGGTGCAGCTCCTCGTTGAAGAGGTCCACGATCCACGCGGCCATGACCGGTGTTGCGCTGGCCGGTTTGAGCACCACCGTGTTGCCTGTGACGAACGCGGCCGCGCTCATGCCCGCCATGATGGCCAGCGGGAAATTCCACGGCGGGATGACCACGCCGACCCCGAGCGGGATGTAATGCATCTCGGTCTCGTGATTCGGGTCTGCCGTCGTCGGGTGCGGCGGGCCGAGCCGCAGCATCTCGCGGCCGTAGTATTCCAGGAAGTCGATGACTTCCGCCGTCTCCACGTCCGCCTCGATCCACGTTTTGCCTGCCTCCAGCGTCAGCAGCGCGTTGAACTCGTGCTTGCGCTGGCGGATGAGCCGCGCCGCGTGGAACAGGTAGCGGGCCCGCTCCGCATAGGGCACCTGGCTCCAGATCTTGAATGCCTCCGCCGCGGCGCGAACGGCCCGGTCTGCCAGCTCCGGCGTGGCCTTGCTCACCCGGCCAATGACCTCGCTGGGGCAGGCCGGGTTGGTCGAATCAAAGGTGTCCTCGGTCGTGATCTTCTCGCCGCCGATGACGAGCGGGTAGGCCTCGCCCAGCCGCCCGCGCACCCGCTCAAGCGCAGCCCGGAACGCTGTCGCGTTCTCAGCCACGCTGAAATTGGTAAACGGTTCATTCGTAAACGCCTTGCGCATCGCATCCCTCCAGTGCGTATCGGTTTGGCTGGTATCGTCTGCGGCGGAGCCCCAGCCGATGCCAGCCAGTTCCATAAATTAACAATATCGTTGCTATTATGACATATCCGGCGGATTTTAGGCGTAGGTGATGTTACCAATGGCCAGGCGCTTTAAGCGAAAAGACCGGCCCCGGGGGAAGGGCCGGTCCAATACTATGAGGCCTGTGGAGACTATGAGGGCGGGGAGCTGCGACCGGGGGTCAGTCGCACTCCAGGCAATGATCCTGATAGGACTTGAGATCGTTTACATGGTCGATATAGTATTGCGCCACGGCATAGAAGAAGTCGACGAGAGCCATCTCCTCGCCCTTCGGATCCCTGGCGACAACCACCAGCGCTTCATCTTCAGCCATATCCAGCTGGTGCATCAACCGGCGGTGCGCGCCCGTCAAGCCGTCGACGACGGCGATCAGGGCCAACGGTTCCTTTTCGCGCACATGGCGTTCGTTCCACTCGTCATCGAACGCCACACCTTCCTGCCACGGCCGCTTGCTGTCCCACGCATGCACCGTGCGGGCCGCTTCATCCACCAACGACCACACGTGAGCGATCACGTCTTTGACGGACCACTGGCCGACCACGGGCCTTGACGTCAGTTCTTCCTCCGTCAACTGCCCCATGGTGTCCATGAAGGTCTTAAAGCCGCGATCCAGGGCGACCCATGCCTCATCGCGAGTATGCATTGGTCTGGCCTCCTTACTCCAGTTCGACTAACACACGTGCCTCCCCGCTGTACACGTTGAGGCTGTCGCGTCGCGCGTAACCCACCAGGGTCACGTTCCAGGCCTGCGCGAGCGCTACCGAGAGCGTGGTCGGCGAGGTGCGGCTGACCACCACCGGCGCACCCATGCGGGCCACCTTGTTCAACATCTCCGAGCTGATACGCCCGGTGCTCAACACAATCCGATCGCGTGTCTCGATTCCCTGGCTCAAACAGCGGCCCCACAGCTTGTCGATCGTGTTATGCCGGCCGATGTCCTCGACTACGGCCAGCAGCCGCTCCTCGTCGCCGTCCACCTCGGCCAGGGCCGCGGTGTGGATGCCGCGCGTGTGCTGTGTCGCTTGCATTGCGAACATCAGCCGGCCCAACTGCCGGGGCGAGACCACGACATCCGACGCCAGCGGCTGGGCCTCCGCGGTCAGGTCGGCAAACGTGATGCCGCCGCCGCAGCCGCTCGTGATGACCCGCTGCGCCGGGGGCTCGAAATCCGCCCGGTGCAGCCACACCTCGACACACGCATTGCTGGGGCAGATGACGATCCGCCGCACGTCCGCCGGACCGCCGATAAACCCCTCGCTGCGCAGAAAGCCGAGCGCCAGCCAATCCAGCTGGTACGGCGAGCACATCAGCATGGCAAGTTCACGCCCGTTGACGTGCAGGCGCACGAGCGCCTCCGCCGCCACATGCCCGGTCACGGATGCCAGTCGCCCGCCTTCATACCGCTGATACGTTAACTCCCGGCTGACACCCATTCCCTGCGCACTCCTTCTTGGTCCCGAGCCTGTCTCAGGCCATTATAGCGAAGATGGGCCGGGCATGCAAGGCTGTTGCGCGCTGGCTCAATCATCATACCCCCGCTATTTGACACATAACCGGCGTTCAGGTATACCGTAACATATAGCACGCTTTTCCACCTTTCCGGTGCAAAGGCAAATGATACTGTCAAGGAGCAAGATTAGCGCGATGAAAAAGGCTGCAGTTGCCAATAGCAAGAAGTTTTCTGTAACGTTCGAGATGCCGGCGGAGATCGAAGCGGGGAGCCTGGCGATTGTCGGGGACTTCAACAACTGGGATGAGAATGCGACGCCCATGCAGCGGCGCAAGGATGGGGTCTGGACCAAGAGCCTCCGGCTCGAGCCGGGCCGCTATCAGTTCCGCTACCTCGCCGATGGCCATATCTGGCACAACGACCCGGCGGCCGATGCCTACGAACCCTCCGGCTTCGGCGAGGACAACTCGATCGTCGTCGTGGGCTAAGTATAACCGCGGAATACGCGGACCCAACGGAATCACCAATTAAAGACCGGCCTGCCGTACGGCAGGCCGGTCTCCGTTTCAAATATCTACTCTGCGTCCTTGGCGTCTTTGCGTGAGACCCTGCGGGCGCCAGCCTACTTCTTCCCCTTGCCCTGCGCGGCCACCGCGGCCGCAGCAGCCGCTACAGCCTCCGGATCCCCCAGGTAATAGTGGGTGATCGGCTTCAGGTCGTCATCCAGCTCGTACACCAGCGGGATGCCCGTCGGGATGTTGAGCTCGACGATGGCCTCATCCGACATGTTGTCGAGGTACTTGACCAGCGCGCGCAGGCTGTTGCCGTGCGCCGCGATGATGACGCGCTTGCCGGACTTGATGGTCGGCGCGGCCTCGGCGTGCCACCAGGGCAGGAACCGGGCGACCGTATCCTTCAGGCACTCGGCCACGGGCAGGTCTTCCGGCGCGACATCGGCATAGCGCGGGTCATGGCCCGGCCAGCGCGGGTCGTCCTGGGTCAGCGGCGGCGGCGGCACATCGTACGAGCGCCGCCAGATCTTGACCTGCTGCTCGCCGTACTGCTCCGCCGTCTGGGCCTTGTTGAGCCCCTGCAGCGCGCCGTAGTGCCGCTCGTTGAGGCGCCAGGTCTTGTAGACCGGGATCCACATCAGGTCCATCCCGTCCAGCGTCATCCACAGCGTGCGGATGGCCCGCTTCAGAACCGAGGTATAGGCCAGGTCGAAGATGTAGCCGCCCTCGCGCAAGAGCCGGCCGGCCTCCTCTGCCTCCTTGCATCCCCGCTCGGAGAGGTCGACGTCGGTCCAGCCGGTGTACAGGTTTTCTTTGTTCCAGGTGCTCTCGCCGTGACGGAGCAGCACAACTTTCATCATGACCGTCCTCCACACTTACTGCATGATTCAGGCGTCTGCGCGCCCATTGCCGGTCATTTTAGCACACGCTCCGCCCCTGCGCCAAGAACTGCGGCCAGGAATCAGGAATGTCCAATGCAGGCGGACTCGAGGCTTCAGCCGGTTTGGCAGTGTACGTGCGCAGCCACCCAAACCGGCTAAAGCCTCGACTCCAATCGCCTTTATGGCGCCGCATTGTGAATTTGCGTTCGTAATTGGTGCAATGCATGTACCATGCTTATCTTTACAATTGCCCCGACTTCAGGTAGAATCGGTTCCGGAACGTAGATCCTAGCGAGTATCGGAGGCTTGTAGATGAAACGAATGAGAATTCGACCTGTGTACGTTCTGATGCTGGCAGCCGTGTTGCTGTCCATGGCCTTCCCGGCCGCAGCCGCACCGCGTGGCGACACCGTCGAGGTGCAGATTCTCGCATTGAACGACTTCCACGGCAACCTGGAGCCCCCCGCCGGCTCCTCGGGCCGCATCGGCACAATCGATGCCGGTGGCGTCGAGTACCTCGCCACGCACATCGCCAACCTGCGGGCGCAGAACCCCAACACCGTTGTCGTGTCCGCAGGCGACCTGATCGGCGCGAGCCCGCTGATTTCCGCCCTCTTCCATGACGAGCCGACCATCGAGGCCTTCAACCTGATCGGCCTGGATTACAATGCGGTCGGCAACCACGAGTTCGACGAAGGCGCGGCTGAGCTACTGCGCATGCAAAAGGGCGGCTGCCACCCGACCGATGGGTGCATGGATGGCGATGGGTTCGCCGGTGCGGATTTCCAGTTCCTCGCCGCGAACGTGGAATATTCGGATACCGGCAAGACGATCTTCCGGCCCGTTGCCATCGAGAACTTCCGCGGCACCAAGGTCGCCTTCATCGGCATGACCCTGGAAGGCACGCCGACCATCGTGACGCCGTCCGGCGTGGCCGGGCTGACGTTCCTCGATGAGGCCGACGCTGCGAACGTGTATATCCAGGAACTCAAGCGCCGCGGGGTCGAGACCATCGTCATCCTGCTCCACGAGGGTGGCGCGCAGGCGGGCGGCGATTATAATTCCTGTATGGGCATCTCCGGCCCGATCGTCGATATCGTCAACCGGCTGGACGACGAGGTGGATGCCGTCATCAGCGGCCACACCCACAACGCCTACAACTGCGTCATCGACGGCAAGTTGGTCACGAGCGCCGCATCCTTCGGTCGCCTGGTGACCAAGGTCGACCTGACCATCGACCGGAAGTCCGGCGATGTGATTGAGATGGCGGCCAACAACAACATCGTGACTCGCGATGTCGAGAAAGATGCGCGGCTGACTGCGCTGGTTGAGCGCTACGGCACGCTGGCTGCACCCTTCGCCAATCGCATCATCGGTACCATCATCTCGGATATCACGCGGGCTAACAATGCCGCGGGCGAATCGGCCCTGGGCGACGTGATTGCGGACTCACAGCTTGACGCAACGGATGACCCTGGCTTCGGTGACGCGGTCATCGCGTTCATGAACCCGGGCGGCATCCGCGCCGACCTGTCTTACAACAACAGCACTGCCGGCGAGGCGCCCGGTGAGGTCACCTACAACGAGATTTTCACCGTGCAGCCGTTCGGCAACAGCCTCGTCACCATGAGCCTGACCGGCGCGCAGATCGACACGCTCCTGGAGCAGCAGTTCGATAACCCGACGGTCGGCGCGAACCGCATCCTGCAGGTCTCGAACGGCTTCACCTACACCTGGAGCCAGAGCGCGCCGACCGGTGACAAGGTCAGCAACATTATGCTCAACGGCGTGCCGATTGACCCGGCCGCGACCTACCGTGTGACCGTCAACAGCTTCCTGGCCGACGGCGGCGACAACTTCCACGTGCTTAGGGAAGGCACCAACCGCCTGGGTGGCGCCCTGGACCTCGACGCGCTCGAAGCCTACTTCGTTGCGAACAGTCCGGTCGCCCCTGGCCCGCAGAACCGCATCACGTTCGTCCCGTAGTACGGTTGTAACCACCGGTTGTGTAACCGCCGGTTGCATAACCGGTTAACGCAAAAGGGGACCGCCTACTCGCGGTCCCCTTTTTGATACCCCCGGTTGGATTCGAACCAACGGCCTAGGCGTTAGGAGTGCCTCGCTCTATCCACCTGAGCTACGGGGGCGCAGATGGATAATACCATACGACCGGCACGCCGAGCAACTTTAATCCCTTGACACTCCCTCATGGCCCCTTTTTCTCCCCCGGAATCGGTGAGTTGAGATAGCGCTGCACCCGCACCGCGCCAATGCCCACCAGCACGCCGAGCACCAGGCTCCAGAAGACACCGGAGGCAAACGCAAACCCGTTCACCCAGGAGAAGCTGCGCTGCCAGCGCCAGATGGAGCCGTCTGCCAGGATGATGAGCCGGGCATACGTGCGTGCCTCCTGGCACCGGGCGAAGTCCAGGGAGTGGACCACCTCACCGGGCGTCGGGGGCAGTTGGGGCAGGTCCGGCTCGCACGTCCGCCAGCGCGGGGGCACCGCCGTCGCCGGCAGCCGCGTCTCGTCGATGGGCTCGCACGTATCGCGCCAGGTGGCGCCGCTGCAGAAGAAGTAGGTCCCCTGGTCGGTCCGCACATACGGCTGCAGCAGCCGCGACACCGCGACGGTCTCCACGGCCCTCGCCTCGGTCGGGGAAACGATGCGCACCCAGCGATTATCGCGATTCAGATAGGCGCGCAGGCCCAGCGCACTCAGCGCCGCAAAGACCAGCGTGATCCCCGCGATCAGGATGAGTTCTCCCCTGGTGAATCGTGTGTTCTTCATCGGGTGACCTCTCGACCGGCGCAGTATCGGGGCTGCTTGCACTTCTGCAAGCGTTGGTATTATACCATGATCAGTAGCAGGCGATCACTCCGCCACAGCGGTCATTCCGTCATGACCCCATGCTTCACGAGCCAGGCCCGGAGCTGCTGGCGGTTCGCCTCCGTCAACATGCTCCCGCGATCGATGCCCCGCGGGCTGGCCCCCGGCGCCAGCGGGGCAGGCGGCTCGAACGGGTCGAAGCGCTCCTCCTCGGCAATCACGACTGTAGGCACGCTCTCGAAGCCGACCCACGACTTGACCCGCGCCGCCGCTTCACGGTCGTCCTTGATGTTGACGAAGGTGGCCGGCACGTTCCACTCCTTCAGCGCCCGCTGCGTATCCGAACTGCTGGAGCACCACGGCGACATATAGACGACAACTCGCCTGGACATGATTCTCTCTCCTCCTGAATGGAAATCAATCTTCGCCGGAAATCGCTTTGGATTCCTGGGACCCTTGTGTATAATGCAGCATGAATTTGATGTATGCGAAAAGTGACGGGTTACACAGCCTCAGAATCGAAAGGAGCGACAGAATGAGTTTTCGCACAGCGCGAATCTTCCGGCTTGCCTCGACCCTGCTCCTGGCAGCCCTGCTTGTGGCGGCAGTCGTGCCGCCGGCGAGCGCCCAAGGGACCACGCCGCCAGTGTCCTGCAGCTACAATTATACTGTACGTCCCGGCGATACGTGGAATACCGTCTCCACGGCAACAGGCGTCACGGTCAGGCTGCTGCGGGAGGCAAATCCAAGTCTGATTCGCTCGAACGGCTGGCTGTACCTGGGCGACACCGTCTGCGTTCCGGCCCAGGTGGGCACCACGGAAGGTCGCTGGTATACCGTCGTCGCCGGCGACACCTGGAATACTGTGTCCCGCGCCACCGGCGTCTCCGTGCGCACCCTCTGGAACGCTAACCCCGGCCTGGTGAATCCCAAGCTTTGGCTTTACATCGGCCAGCGCGTCTGGATCCCGCCCGTTCCCGCAGCCGGACAGGTCCCCGCTGCTACAGCCCCCGAACCGGCTGCGGCGGCTGCAGAACCGACGATCGCACCCACCGAGGTCGTCACAGCTACGACACCGGTCGAGGTTGCTCCAACTGCGACGCCAACCAGCGAGCCGACGGCGCTGCCTGAACCGACTGCGACGGCCACCGCCGAACCAACGGCTGAGCCGACCGCCGAACCGACCGCAACCGCGACCGCAGAACCGACGGCCGAGCCCACCGCAACCGCGACCGCTGAACCGCCTGCGGCCCCGGAAGCGACCGCTACTGAGGTCCCCGCGGCCGCTGAGCCGACCGTTGCCGCACCGGAAGAGACCGTCGAGGCCGGGACCTGTCCCGCGAACGTCGACGCCTATCCCGATGCCGTCCTCGCCTTCCTGAATACCGAGGGCAACACGGTGGAAGGCCTTCAGACCTGGCTCGCGACCTGCAAGGCGCTGGCTGCCAACGAAGAGGGCCTGGTGCAGGCCGCGCTGCAGAGCCCCGAGAGCAATGACCTCATCCTGACCATGCACGATCCGACCAACCCGCCCCCGGCCGGCCGCGGCCAGTTCGTCGTCTACCATGCCGGCGCGGCGGGCTATACGGTCGCCTACCAGCTGAAGGGCGACGGCATCGTCAGCCTTCTGCAGTCCGGTGACCTGAACGGCGACGGCAAGGCCGACCTCGTGTGGACGGATACGGTCTGTGGCGCGCACACCTGCTTCTCCACCCTGCATGTCAACACCTGGGACGGCACAGCCTACCAGGACTGGATGGAGGGCGAAGACCCGACCATCGCCTCTGCCGAGTTTAAGTTCGAGGATGTGACACCCGATGGCGCAGGCCAGGAGATCATCATTCACGGCGGCGTGATCGGCTCTGTTGGCGCCGGCCCGCAGCGGGCCTGGACCGAGACCTACATCTCGCCGCAGGGCAGCGCGTACTCGCTCGTCACCATCGACTACGATGAGTCCGGCTGCCTCTATCATGCGGTTCTGGATGCCAACAACGCCTTTGCGGCGTGGAATGCCGAGGGGTTTGATCCCGCGATTGAGGCCTACACCGGCGTCGTCGCAGACACGATCTCCATCGCCTGCTCTACGACCGGCCTGAAGGATGAGCTGGCCACGCTGAAGGATTTCGCCCGCTTCCGGCTGGTAGTCGCCTATGTAGGTGCGGGCCAGGCTGCCGAGGCCCAGAAGGTCTCCCTGCAGATCAAGGACAAGGCGCTTGCCGGCGCGGCCAAGGCCTTCTATGACGCCTACCGGTCCTCCGGCAGCGTCATCCAGGCCTGCCGAGACACCATCACCTACGCCGAAAAGAACCCGGCTACCTGGCAGTTCCTGGAGGACTGGGGCTACGCCAACCCCACCTTCACCGCCAAAGACCTCTGCCCGCTGGACTGAGGTCCAGCCTGACCTAACAATGCCGCAGGGGCGACCGGATTTGGTCCGGTCGCCCCTGCTGTCTTTAACGCTGTGGCCGGTCTCGGCAACCGAAGGTTGCACACCGAGCCACTTCCCTACCTACTCCTGCTTCGGCTCTGGCGGCGGCGCCTGCTCGCTCGGCTGCTGCCGGATCAGATCATAGATATCGATCGCCTTATCATCCGGCGGCGACCCGGCCGGTTCATCAACCAGCGGCTCGGGCTCCGGCACAACCGGCGCCGGCTGCCACGGCTCCTCCGGCGCCGGCGGCAGGTCACTCGTCACCGACGCGCCAGGCGCGGGTGGCAGCGCCTCGAAGGGCGGCAGCTCGGCCGGCGGGAGGGCATGCGCAGCCCCCCGGAAGATGAACGCGCCGATGCCCAGGCCCAAGCCCGCAACCGCCAGCAGAATCGGCCACCACTGCTTGAGCAGGAGCGGCAGCGGCAGGCTCTGCATCAAAGTGACCACGCCGAGCAGCAGTAGCGCGGCAGCGGGCACCGCCGCCCAACGAGTGTCGGCTTCCTCGTAACGGATGGCATACAGCAGAAGGAAGACCACCCCGATCCCCACGTATAGGACGGCCATGCGCCAGACCGGGTCAAGCCGGTTCCACAGGCCCAGCTCCACCGCCAGCACGGTCAGCACGCCCGCCGGGATCAGCGCCCACCAGTGCTCCCGTCGCACCAGCAGCACTGCCCAGAAGCCGAGCGCCATGCCGAATAACACCAGTGGGATGTTCCACGTGCCCAGCTCGATATTGCGCCACTGCATGATAATGCCCGCGCCGATGCCCAGGAGCATGAAGGCGGGGATGGCCCGCCACCAGCGGTCTACGCTCCGCAGGAACCAACCGAGGAACCCCAGCCCGGCCAGTGCAAAGAGCGCACCCCAGGCCAGCTCGCCCCACTGGGCGAAGATGCCCAGGTTGCGGAGCAACAAAAACACCCCCGCAAGCACCAAAAAAGCCGCCCAAATTAGCGCTTCGCGCGTCCGCTTCATCGCTCAACCTTTCCTTCTATCGAGGCTGCCGGCGCAACATCGCCCGTTCCCATACGGGGCGAACACACCGGTTCGCCTCTACAGCTTTGTCAACGAGCCTTCGTGCGCAGCGACCACCCGGCGTTTGCCGCCAGCCATGCGAACACAAAAGCCACCGCCAGCCCGGCCAGCCGCTCCCAAAGCACGGGCGATCCCCACGCCAGCCCGCCGGTGAACATTGCCAGACCCCCGTTGAACGCCAACTGGAACGCTGGCTGGCCCAGCATGTCGCGCAGGGGGACATGCCCCTCGCGCGCCTGCCAGTAAGCGAAGCTCCAGGCCGCCAGCACCATGCTTAGCCCGGCTATCCAGAGGGCCCCGCGGGCCAGCGTACCCCAGTCCAGTACCTGCATGTTCGCTTAACCACCATCCGTCCAACGGCCACCGGCGGCCAGGTAGCCCTGTTGCACCAGCCACTCGGCCGCGCGGGCGAGGTCCGGCTCGAACACCGCAGTCGCCAGCGCGCGCAGCTCGGCCGACTTGGGGTTAACGGCCAGCCGCACGCCTGCACACTCGAACAGCTCGAGGTCCCCGCGCGTATCGCCCGCAGCGAGCGTCTCCTCAGGTGCGATACCGTGCCGCGCCATCAATCCCCGCACGAACGCAGCCTTGCCCCCCTCAGGCACATGGTTGATGGCGGTGCCGTCCAGCAGGCCGTCCATCACGCCCAACTCGTTCGCCAGCACGTAATCCGCGTGCAGCTCCGCTGCGACGGGCGCGGTGTTCAGCGTGAAGCCCGCGCTGACCAGAGCGACGAGGATGCCGGCTTGCTTGAGCGCAGCCACGAACTCGATTGCGCCGGGGACGTAGGGATTGGCGGCCAGGAGCTCGGCTAAGTGGCTCACCGGCTGCCCCTGCCACAGCGCGACATCACGCCGCAGCCATTCGCCGTAGCTGATGCGACCGGCCAGGGCCAGGTCGCGATGCTCGGCGGCCAGGTGCGTGAGCCCCAGGCGCTCGTGCAGATAGGTGTAGGGTGACTCCGCCTGTTTGAGCGTGCCGTCCACATCGAGGACTGCCAGCCGCAGCGGCGTCCTCGCAGCCGTGCCCGTCAAGTCTCAGGCCTCAGCCTCTTCTTCCGGCTCCCAATCGCTGACCATCCAGGCGCCGCAGATGAGGACGATTTCGACTTGCTCGTTCTTCCCGAACGCCAGCGCGAGTCCGCCCTCGTCGTCCGCCTCGCCGTAGTCGATCAGCTCCATGCCGTCATCGGCCAACCGTCCGACGGCCTCGAAGATGGCATCCATGCCCGCCACCGGTTCTTCCTTCGCGCTTGGGTAGGCAGAGGCCACGTAGAGTTCGAGTGCCTGATTGTCGTCGAGATACAGGTCGCAATCGAAGAAGACGCGCTCCTCGGGCTTGACCGGTTCGACATCCTCTTCGTCGCCGAGGGATTCTTCCCACAGCTCCAGCCCCAGGACCTTCAGGCCAACCATTTCTTCGAGTTCCGCACGGCGGTCGTCATCCAGCTCGGTGTAGAGCTCCTCGTCCACCTCGTCAAACCCGGTCCCTTCCAGCTCCATATCCTCGTCCAGTCCATTCTTCGACATGCTAGGCACTCCTTTCGTGCTGCTTTAGGGTTCATAGATGATGGCGTCCGGCGAGGTCCGCCGGGCCAACGATGGCCAGATTATACCATGCCTGTCCGGCCCGGCTAATTTGCACTTGTTTTGAGGTTCTCGGCCACGAAGGCATCGATGAGCCGCCGCGCGATGCTCATCTTTGGCGGCAGGTTCGGCAGCGCATCCGGCGCAAACCAGCCCGCCTCGGCAATCTCCGAGTCCTCTAGCGTGATCTCACCGCCCGCATACTCCGCAGTAAATCCGATCATCAGCGAGTTGGGGAAGGGCCACGGCTGGCTGCCGAAGTAGCGGATCGCCCGGATGTCGATGCCGACTTCTTCACACACCTCGCGCTGCGCGCATTCCTCCAGCGTCTCGCCCGGCTCGACATAACCCGCAACCACGCTGTACCGTCCTGCGGGGAAACGGTGGTTGCGCGCCAGCAAAAGCCGTTTGCCCTCCGGCGTGTCCTGCGTCACCGCGATGATGATGGCCGGCGACAGTCGCGGGTAGCTGATCAGCCCGCAGGCGGGGCAGCGTTTGGCGCGCTCGTGCGGCTGGTTCTCGGTGAGCGCGCCGCACTGCCCGCAGTAGCGATGCGTGCGATCCCAGGCCAGCAGCTGCACCGCCCGGCCGGCCACTGCGAACGCGTCATCGTCCAGCCGGCCATACAGCCCGCGCAGCCCGTCGGCCAGGAAGCCGTCGGGCAGGGGCGCGTCCGGGTCGATCTCCGCCGCGTAGCAGCCGGTTTCCTGGCCGTTTCCGTCCTGCAGGCAGCCGAGGTACAGCTCGCGCTGGGGGCTCAGATGCAGCTCGGCGGACCCGCTGCACAGGGGCACCGCGACCGCTTCGCCCACCGGCTGGACGAGCAGCCGGTCGCCCTGGAACACGAACCAGCGTGCGGGTTCGCCCGTGCCTTCCGGCGGAGCGAGACGCGAGACAAACGATAAAGCCATGATCACCTTCGAGAAACGGTTAGGCCCGCGGCGGCAGCAAGTCTGCCAGTTCGCCGGCCAGTTCGGCATACGTTGCGTCGGGCTGGGCGCCCACTGCGTCCAGTGCCTTACTGAAGAAGCTGCGTGCGGCGGCGGCCAGGGCAATATCGAGGATCTCGGCATCACTGAGGCCGTAGCTGCGCAGCCCTGCGACGTCCTCCTCCGTGACCTCGTGCGCGGCCAGTGTCACCTTCTCGGCATACGCCATGATCGCTACTTCCGCCGGTTCCAGGCCGGCGTTCCGGTAGTCGGTCATGAGCGCCCGGAGCTGTTCGAGGCTGAAACCGTTCCTGCGGAGCACCGCTCCGTGGGCCAGCAGTCAGTAGGTGCACTTCAGGGCCAGCGCGGATGCGAACGTCACCAGCTCATAGCGCCGCAGCCGCATGTGGGCCCGGATCGCCTTGCTCAGCTCGCGCCACGCGGCGTTGACTTCGGGGTGCAGGCTCATCGCCCGGGTATAGTTCGGCACATAGCCCAATCCCTGCCGGTCATCTTCGTACAGTTCCCGCAGCTTGCCCGTGGCTTCGTCCTCTGGCACGCTGTCGATATAGGCCATCATGGCTCCCTATCCTTCCGCAATCAGCCGGTCGACGACCATCTGCCGGAACGCAGGCGAGAGGCTGGCGAAGTAGGCGCTGAATCCGGTCACGCGTACCACCAGGTCCGGGTACTTGCTGGGGTCACGGTTAGCCTCCAGCACCTGCTCCCGGTCCAGCACGTTGAGGTTGATCTGTGTGCCGCCGAGCGCAAAGTGGCCCTTGATGAGGCTGGCGACTTTCTCCAGCCCGCCCTCGTCCTTCGTCAGGCCCGGGTCGAGGTCGAGCTGCATCGGCGCGGTGTTCCCGTAGCCGGGCTGCACCGCCGCCACTGCGGTCGCGAGAGCGGTCGGCGCGCCGTCCTTGCGGAAGCCGGGCATGGGATTCGGTCCCTGCGCGATGGGTGCGCCTGCGTGGCGGCCATCCGGTGTCGCACCGGCGTCCTTGCCCATCATGATAGTCATGGCCCAGGAGAAGAGCCCCGGCACCATCTGGTGGCCGTCCGGCGTCGTCCGCTCCTTGGCCAGCCGGGTGAACAACTCCGCCAGGCGCTGCGCATGGCTGTCGGCCAGCGAGCCGCCGCTGCCGAAGCGCGGGACACTGTGCATCATCAGCCGGGCGCGCTCGCCCTCCGGTCCCGCCCAGTCCGCATCCAGATGCGCCAGCAGCTCCGCCCACGTCAGCCGGCCCTCGCGCTCGATGCGCTGCTCGCAGGCGGCAAACGCATCGGCCGCGTTCGCCAGCGCCGCGCCGTCGATGCAGCAGTTGTAGTAGTCTACGCCGCCGCTCGACGCATCGCGCGCCCGCTCGATGGGCCCGTAGCAGAGCAGGTCCAGCACCAGCTCGGGCGCGACGTCGTGCATGTGGCGGATGTGGAAGTCGAAGCCCTGCGCCAGGGTGTCGATCGCGCGGCGGAGGTGGTGTTCGAACCGCCGCCACAGCTCCGCGACGCTCGGCTCGACGGTCGCATCGGCCAGCATGTCGCGCAGCGCGACGTCAAAGACCACCGCGAAGTTGATCTTGACCATGTCGTTGAAGGTGTATTCCCGGCCGGGCAGCGCCAGCCAGTGACAGCCGGCATAGGCGCGCTGCCGCGAGAGCTCGAGCGGATACCCGTTGCGCGCAAAGCCCTCGACCGTGTTATCGACGCCCAAGAACTTCGGGAGGCCGGTCTTGTCCTCGAACATTACCTCCAGGCCGCGGTGCAGCAGTCCCTCGTCGGTCGTCTCGCCGACGCACACGCCGATGTTCGCCGGAATCTTCAGCCGGTGGCCCGCTTCGAGGATAAGATAGGACACGGGGTTGGTGACGTCGCGGCCCGTCTCGTCTGGCCCGCCCAACTGGATGTAGTCAGTTGCGCGCACGAGCAGACAGGCGACGTGGAAGATGGCCTCCTCGTCGGTCAGCGTGCCCGCGGCGGTCTCCCGCTCGTAGTAGGGCAGCAGCAGCACGTCCAGCCGGCCCAGCGCGCCGCTCCCGTTGTACATGCGTGCGGCCGATTGGTACCACAGCATCCATTGGCAGGCCTCGCGGAACGTCTGCGGTGGATCGGTGACGAGGTGGCGGTTGATGGCGCCTATTTCGCGCAGGTTCGCGGCCGCAGCCGGGTCCGTCTCTGTCTGCGCTCGTGCTTCCGCTGCCTCCACAGTCCGGCTGATCCAGTTTTGCATGCCCAGTATGACGTCGGTCAGCCCGTCGTAGAATGCCTGCGACTTCGCATCGCTGTTGGCCGTGCGGTAGTAGGCGATCTTGTCCAGCAGGCCGCGCCAGCCCAGGTCCAGCCCGATCTGCAGGTCGTGGCAGAAGTGCTGCGCGCCGCCGATGCCGGTGTGGAGCTTGTAACGCTGCTGATCGGCGTGGAGGTGCGAGTAGTCGAAGTCCGGGTTCCAGCTAACCTTGCGGTACGAGCCGAAGTTGACCATGTAACCGCCGGCCAGCGAGCTGTTGGGGTCGAGGTAGACGGGATGGGCTTCGAGCAGCCGGCGGAAGTTGCGTCCGAACGCGACCGGCCCGAAAAACCCGCCGCTCGGATGGTTGCTCTCCGCCGCGTAGCCCTTCATTTTGACATCCACGATGGGCACGCCCGACGCGCTGATCGTCTGGATGACCTCGCGCGCGTCCGGCGGCGGCAGGATCAGTGCCCAGTCGTCATAATCCATCGAGCCGATGACGGCCCACTTCTCCTGCGTCTGCGCCATCTTCTCCGCACGCAGCGCCGCGAGCCGCTCGGCATAGGTGCGGGCCGTGCTTTCCACAGGCAGTGCGGTCATAAGACTCGTCATAATGCCTCCTTCCAACCTTCAACCTGCAACCTGATAACCTGCCACAATCGCTCTCAACTCCCCCATCCGCTGCTCTGACAGGGGTTCCAGGTCCGCCGCGCGATAATCCAGCCCGAGGCTCTGGTATTTTTGGCTCGCGAGACGATGAAACGCCAGCAGCTCCAGCGTGATGGATGCGCGGCCGCCGGCTGCCCGGCGCGCCTCGGTAAGCCGCCGGACGTATGCAGCGATGGCCGAGATTTCCTCATCCGCGTCGTTGACTCCCGGCACGACCGGCACGCGGAAGAGCAGGGGTTTGTCCGTTGTGGTGGCCAGCCGCTCTGCAGTGGCGAGCACGCGCTCGTTCGTCACGCCCGTGGCAGCGCGGTGCTTCTCCGGGTCCATGTGCTTGAGGTCCATCATTACCAGGTCGGTGTAGGGCAGCAGGTCCGCCAGGCTGGTCCAGGGATAGTTGCCTGCGGTCTCGATAGCCGTGTGCAGCCCCTCCGTCTTGCAGAGGGCGAGGATAGCGGCAGAAAAATCGGGCTGGAGCGCGGGGTCGCCGCCGGAGAGGGTCACTCCGCCGCCAGACGTCTCGTAGAATGCGCGGTCCCGCAGCACCTCCGCGGCCACCTCCTCCGCGGTTTGTGTCTTACCGGTCAGCACCAGCCCCTCCGCGAAGCACTCCTCGACGCACTCCCCGCAGACGACGCAGACCGTCCGGTCGTAGATGTGGCGGCCCTCCGCATCGAGCGTCTGCCCGCCGTGCGTACACGCGGCGATGCACGCACCGCAGCCGATGCAGCGCGCAGGGTCGAACCGGACTTCAGGCTTGGTGCGGATGCCCTCAGGGTTATGGCACCAGAAGCAGCGCAGCGAGCAGCCCTTGAGAAAGACGGTCGTGCGGATGCCGGGCCCATCGTGAATGGAGAAGCGTTGTATGTCGAAGGTGATCCCGCTGACGGAGCCATTTGTGCCCATCTTTATCCCACACTTATCCCTCTTTATCCCCCATTATTCCCACACTTGGCCCGCGCGCGTGACAGGATTGCCACAGAGGGAACGGAAGAATAGGACGCTGATTATACTGATCGGACTGATTGACGCTGATTTTTCTCTCATCACTATGGAAATGATCAGCGTTCATCAGTTCAATCATTTCAATCAGCGTTCTATTCCCGCTTCCCATACCACTCAAGCCGGCTGCGGAGTCTGGAGAGTTTCGAGCGTCTTCATCAGGTCGCGGCGCCAGGCGCTCACGCCACCTTCGGTGGCGCTTTCGCGCATTTCCAGCCAGATGGCGCGCCGCGCGACGCGGCCAGGGATGCCCTGCGCTTTGAGCCGCTCCTGCAGCGCGCCGCGGTCCATCAGTTCCAGGTATGCGTTCTTGAGGAGCACCTGGCTCTCTTCGATGCCGATGGCCTCCACGCCTGCGTTGACCGCCAGGATCTTCACCCGCACGATATACAGCAGGTTTTGAACATCTTCCGGCACGGGGCCGAAGCGGTCGCTGAACTCCTGCGCAATCTCATCGACGGCTTCAAGCGTGGTCAGCCCGGCCAATCGGCGGTACAACTGAAGCCGCAGGACCGACTCCGGCACGTAGTCTTCCGGAATGCGCGCGGGCAGGCTCAGGTCGAGCGTCACCGTCGGCGCGAGCGGGTCCTCGAGCAGGTTGTGCGCCTGAGCGCCGGTGGCCCGGTCACCCGCGGGCGCATTCGCAATCTTCCCTTCGCGCTCCAGCCGGTCGCGGGCCTCCTGGACGGCCTGGGCCAGCAGGCGCATGTAGAGATCGAATCCGACCGCAGCGATGTGGCCGTGCTGCCGCGCGCCGAGCAGCTCGCCCGCGCCTCGAATCTCCAGGTCGCGCATGGCGATGCGGAACCCCGCGCCGAGGTCGCTCGCCTCCTGGATGGCATCCAGCCGGCGTCGTGCCTCCTCGGTCAGCAGCTTGTATTTGTCGACCAACAAGTACGCATACGCGCGCACTGCAGACCGGCCCACGCGGCCGCGCAGCTGGTAGAGCTGCGCCAGGCCGAACATGTCGGCCCGGTTAATGATGATGGTGTTGGCGTTGGGGATATCCAGCCCGCTCTCGATGATGCTGGTGCAGACGAGCACGTCGTACTCGCCCTCTGCGAAGGTCAGCATCACCGCGGATAGCTCCTTCTCCGGCATCTGTCCGTGCGCGATGGCGATGCGGGCCTCGGGCACGATGTTGCCCACGCGCGCGGCCATCTGCTCGATGCCCTGCACCCGGTTGTGGACGAAGTAGACCTGCCCGTTGCGATCCATCTCGCGCAGGATGGCCTGGCGGACGAGCGCATCATCGAAATCGCCCACGAAGGTCTTGACGGGCAGGCGTTCCTCCGGTGGCGTGTCGATGGTACTCAGGTCGCGCACGCCCGTCAGGCTCATGTGCAACGTGCGGGGGATGGGCGTCGCGGTAAGCGTCAGCACGTCCACTTCGGTGCGCATCTGTTTGATGCGTTCCTTGTGCGCGACGCCGAACCGCTGCTCCTCGTCCACAATCAGCAGGCCGAGGTCCTTGAAGGCCACGTCCTGGCTAAGCAGTCGGTGCGTGCCGATGACCATATCGACGCTGCCCGCGGCCAGCCCGTCGATGACACGGTCCTGCTGGGATGGGGTCTGGAAGCGGGAGAGCATGGCGACGCTGACCGGGAATGCGCCCAGGCGCCGGCCGAAGTTGGTGTAATGCTGCTGCGCGAGGACGGTCGTCGGCACGAGCACGGCCACCTGCTTGCCGTCCATGACCGCTTTGAACGCGGCGCGCAGCGCCACCTCGGTCTTGCCGTAACCCACGTCGCCGCAGATGAGCCGGTCCATGGGCCGCCCCTGTTCCATGTCGTGTTTGACGGCCTCGATGGCGACGAGCTGGTCCTCTGTCTCGACATAAGGGAAGCTGGCTTCGAGCTCGTGCTGCCAGGTCGCGTCGGGGCTAAACGCATGGCCTTCCACGACCGCTCGCTGCGCGTACAGCTCCAGCAGGTCGTCGGCAATCTCTGCGACCGCGCGCTTGGCCCGCGCCTTGACCTGCTCCCATTCCGTCGTGCCCAGCCGGTGCAGTTGGGGCACGACCTCCCCGGCGCCGACGTAGCGGGCCAGCCGGTCGGCCTGGTGGACGGGCACGTAGAGCTGGTCGCCCTGCGCATACTCGATCTGCAGGTACTCGCGATCGATGCCGTCCACGGCCATCTTGATGAGGCCTTTGAACTTGCCGATGCCGTGCTCCATGTGCACGACGAAATCGCCCGGCTGTACATCGGCGAAGAACACCTCCGGCGCGAGCGCACGGGTGCGCTGCGGCCGCCGGGGCTTCGGCTTGCCCCAGCCGAACAACTCCGCATCGGTCAGGAACCAGAGCGCAGACGATTCAGGATTGAGGATGTGCGAAGCTCCGCTTCGCCAAGATTGAGGATTGCCGGTCTCGGGTCCTGAGTCGTCTTCCGCAGCGTCGGCCGTCCGGCGGCCTTCGCCCTTCGCCCAGCCCCGCACCTCGAGCTTCCAGCCTTCCTCCATCACCCCCTGCACCAACGTCAGGCCGGGCGGCGGCAGGTCGGGGATGTTCTCCGCGGGCACGACCGCATGGCCGGTCTCGCGCATCAACTCAGCCAGGCGCGGGGCCTGGCGGCTGACCATGACAACGCGATCCCCCGCGTGCAGATAGCGTTCGATCTCGCTGAGGATGGCGCGCATCTGTCCGCCGTAGCGCGGCCCGCCGGCGAAATGGTTGGCGAGTCGGGCAGCCGGTTGGCTGCTCACGGCTCCCGGGTCATGGCCGTTGCCCCGTGCGAGGTCAAGCAACTCCGCGCCGAAGCTCAGGGAGGGCCGGGCGGCCAGGCGCTCGCGCAGCGTCTCGGCCGTGAAGTAGGGGGCGGCCAGCACCGCGGGCACGTCGCCCGCCGCGCGCAGGTCGCGCGCCAACTGCTCGGCCTGGCCGGTCACGTCGCTGAAACTCGCCATCAGCTCGGGGATGTCCTCGATGACCAGCCACGCGGCCTGTGCAGGCAGGTAATCCACCAGCGAGCCGGGCTGGCTGTAGAGGTAGGGGATGTACCATTCGAGGTTGCGGAATCCGCTGCCCGCCCTGAGCTGCGCCAGCTCTTTCTCGAACTCGGTGCGCGCGGGCGGGTGACAGCCCGAGAAGTCCAGCCCGTTCAGCCGGTCCTCCGCACGTTCAGCCAGCCGGGGCAGCGCCTCGCTGGCCGGACCGATCCACGTCTGCTCGACGCGGGCGAGAGTGCGCTGTGTGGAAGGGTCGAAGGTGCGCAGGCTGTCGATTTCGTCGCCGAACAACTCGATGCGAATGGGCTTGCGCAGGTTGGGCGGCCAGATGTCCACGATGCCGCCGCGGCGGCTGAACACGCCGGGCGTTTCGACGACGGGCTCCGACTCGTACCCCAGCCCCACCCACGTTGCCAGCATTTTGTTCAGGTCGAATGCCTGGCCCTGCTTGATCTGGCGCAGCGCCAACCGCATCTCGCGGACCGGCAGCGTCATCTGCACGAGCGCGCGTGCGGAGCTCACCACGATCGGGGCGGGAGTCGCAAGGCTGCCGCGCGCCAGGCTGTCGCTGGCGGTCAGCAGGCTGACAAGGGCTTCCAGGCGGCGCTGCCGCGTCTCCGGCGCCCAGGGGATGCGCTCATACGGCAGCGCATCCGGGTCGGCAAAGTTGTGGACCGGGATTTCGTCGGGCAGCCAGGTGCGCAGCTCGTCCACCCACTGCCGTGCGCGGTTCGAGCGCGGGGTGATAATGAGCAGCGGCTGGTTGAGGGCGCGCGCCAGTGCCGCGACCAGGTAAGGTCGCGCCGCATGATACACTTCCAGCGATTCGCCCGGCGCGCGTCCCGCGGCCAGCTCCACCGCCAAGTCGCGCAGTGCAGGCAGATCGTGGACCAGGTCGAGCAGCCCGTTTAGTTTCATCCTGTGCCGTTGAACTGGTTCATGGCCGAATCAATGCCCTGGCTCAGCCACAGCTCGATGGCGTCGGCTGCACGAGGGCGGACAAACTCCATCTCTTTTTCCTGCTCCGAGGCGAACGGGCGGAGCACGTAGTCTGCAGGTTCCATTGCGGGGGGCACGTAGCTGGCGGCCGCACCGGGCCGGCTGATGCCGATGCGCAGGCGGTGGAAGGTCTCCGAGCCCAGGCTCTTGATGATGGAGGCGACCCCGCGCTGGCCGCCGGGGCTGCCCCCTGGCCGGAGGCGGATGCGTCCCAGTGGCAAGTCCAGGTCATCGTGGACGACCAGGATGTCGGCAGGGCCAATCTTGTAGAACGCAGCAAGCGCGGCCACCGCCTCACCGCTGTTGTTCATGTAGGTCATCGGCTTGGCGAGCAGGATGCGGCCGTGCCAGCCGCCCGCGAGGCTCACGGACCCGATTGCTGAGCGAGCCCGCTTCTGGAATTTGTCGAAGGTGAGGTCGTGGCGTTCGGCGAAGAGGTCGACCACCTGGAAGCCGATGTTGTGCCGGTGGCGCGCATATTCCGGGCCCGGATTGCCCAGGCCCACAACCATCTTCTGCGGCCCGCCGCTGTCGGCTGAGCGAGCGCCCCGTGCGGCCCGCTGGCCCAGCACAGCGCGGATGGCGCTCAGGGGCGAATTTTGTGCCATAGCCAGAAAAGCACCCACTTGACTGCAAAGAACACGCCGACCACAGCAAACGCGGCCAGTGTATACAGCGCTGTACGCCGCGCCACTTCCATCAGCCGCGAGCTGCTGAACAACTGCTCGGTGATGCCCGCCACGCCGCTGGAAGCCGCGGTGTCCGATTCGCTGCTCGGCCCGGTTGTTTCACCGGAACCCGCGCTGCTGCCCTCCGGGGTCGGCAGAATTTCCGTTGGTTCCGCGTCCTCCGGCCCCAGGGTTGGCGTCGGCTCCGGCGTGGGAGTTCCTTCGCTTGCCGGCAAGGAAATCTCGACTGTGGCCGTCGGCTCGGTTTCCGCCGGCACGAACGGCTCCTCGGTCACGGCAAATTCCGGTGTGGGCGACTCTTCCGGGGTCGGCGATTCCGGCGGCCGCGTGTTGGCGACGAGCACGCGCACGCTGTCGCTGTCGATGTAGTTCCCGTCCACCCGCACCACGCGCACGCGCAGCGCGTACGTGCCGTCGGGCACGGAGCGCGAATCCCACGTGCCGAGCAGACCGAGCGGCTGTTGGTTCATGTGCGCATCGCCGATGAAGATCCACGACTGGTCGGAAGGCACAGGGTACGGCGCATAGTAGAGTTCGTAGCGCTGGAATTGGGGATGCACGGCAGTGCCGACAACCTGGACGACGCCCCGCACCGTGGTGTCCTGCCCCGGCTGCGCGATGACCGGCTGCTGTTCCTGTGCAGCGGGCGCGGCAGACGCGTAGCTGGCGACGAGCAGCGTCAAGAGCGTCAGACAGAGGATCCCGAGTGGCCGTTTCATGGGCTTCCTTATCTCATTAGCAGGTTAGAATCTGGTAGCCAGAGCGGGCTACAATAGCGTATTATAGCACATCGGGTGCCGCGGCCCAAACTACATGCCGTTTTCGATTGACAAACACCCTCCTTCCGCCTACAATGAAATGCCGGTCGAAGGTTTCAATATTTCCGGCAGCACTCATCCTGTTCCACGAGGTATCAAATCCCATGATTCGCATCATCACCGACTCTACCTGCGAGGCGCCCCCCGAAATTATGACGCACCCCCGGGTGACGGTCGTTCCGCTCAGCGTGGTCTTCGGCCAGACTTCGTTACGCGACGGGGTGGAGATCACCCGCGAGGAATTCTGGCGGCGGCTCCCCGAGAGCAACCCGCTCCCGACCACGTCGCAGGCCGTTCCCTCCGATTTCCTGACCCCCTTCGAGCAGTTCTGCTCGGCCGGGGACGAGGTGATTGTCCTCACGCTCTCGTCGAAACTGAGCGGCACCTATGCTGCGGCGCTCGCAGCGCAGGAGACCTACTCCTACTGGCCCATCAGCGTGATCGATTCGCAGACGATCTCCGTCGGCTTGGGCATTCTGCTTCAGGAGGCCGTGCGCCTGGCGGAGGCCGGAGTGGGACGCGAGGAAATCGTGGAGCGCATCACGGCCATGCGCGAGAAGATCCACCTCGTCTTCGTCCTCGAAACACTGGAATATCTGCAGAAGGGCGGGCGCATCGGCAAGGCCCAGGCTTTCATGGGCACGCTGCTCAAGTTCAAGCCGCTGTTGCGGATTTCGGATGGCGAGGTTGCGCCGGTGGCGCGCGTCCGCTCGCGCGCGAAGGCTCTGGAGGCCGTGCAGGAGTATCTGTTGAGCCAGGTGACCGGCCGCGGTCCGCAGGTGCGCATGGCGCTCACGCAGGCTCTGGCCTCCGGCGAGGCGAAGGCCGTGGGGGATAAGCTGGCCGCCTCGTTCGGCACGGGTGGCTTCCACATCGCGGCGCTTGGCCCGGTCATCGGTGTGCATGTCGGCCCCGGCACCATCGGCGTCGGTGTCTATGGCGGCGATTGATTGCCGGGTCTGTCGGTCGCGTCTTTTGACGCGCCGGGGTGTTATAGCTTATGGCGGGGTCACAGAGCCGGGTGCCTGAAGGAATGGCCGAAATGAGCCATAACCCGGACGGGCGCGGCCCGGACTTGCCTCCTCCGGCGACCGGCTATGCCGATCTGCCGGAGGCCAAGGTCATCGAGCTGGCGCGCCGCGATCCGGATGCGTTCGGCGAGTTATACCGGCGAACGGTGGACCGGATATACACCTATATCTACTATCGCACGGGCAACGCGGCGGACGCCGAGGACCTGACGGCGCGCACCTTTCACCAGGCGCTGAGCAACATGCACCGGTACACCGACCAGGGTGTGCCGTTCGTCGCCTGGCTTTACCGGATCGCGCATAACCTGGTGGCGAATCACCACCGGTCACACAGCCGCTGGCGGACCACACCGCTGGAGGACGTGGAGCTGACGGGCAAGCCGGCGGACAACCCGGAGCGGGCCGCCGAGGTCAACGAGCGCAAACAGGCTCTGTGGTCGGCCATCCGCCGCCAGCCGGAAGACCGCCAGCGGCTGCTCATCCTGAAGTTTACCGACCGCCTCTCCAATGAGGAAATCGGCCAACTGATGGGCCGGACGGAAAGCTCGATCAAGTCGCTCTATTTTCGCACGTTGAAGGCGCTCAAGGCCGACCTCGAAGCACGGGGTTGGTGACGGTTTCGTTCAAGGGAGAACTGGCATGGCAGGCCGCGACAGCAATACTCTGCAATCGGAAGACACGAGCCGGCTGCGACACACGGGGGATAGCCACATTCTGAATGTCGCGCCCTTCCTGAACCTGGCGCGCGAGGTGTCGATGCTCATCGTGCCCGTGCCCTTGCGGCCGGCCTTTCGCACCGAGCTCGAACGCAGCCTGCTCGTCGCCGCGCGCCAGCAGGCCGCGCAGCGCCGGCTGGACATCCAAATGCCGGCGGTCGAGCTGGCGCCGCACTATCGTGAGCTGGCGGCCGGCGTCGTGCAACCGGTAACGGACCGGATGGACCGGCGCTGGCTGATGGGTGCGGCGGTCGGTTCGGCGTTTTCGCTGGCCGGGTTGATGGCCTACGTCTGGCGGCAGCGCCGCCGCCATGCAGCCTGACGTACTTGCATCTTTCGTTGCTTTGCGCTAATCTAGCATCCGAGCCGCAACCGGCTCGGATGTTTTATTGCCATGCTTGACCTTGCCGATTTCCTGCATCTGCCTGAGCTCGACGCAGCCATCGCGCGCATTGCCCGGGATGGGCCGGGGCTGATCGTCGTGGCCGGGCTGGACCCCGCCATCGCACCCACCGGCGACAGCGTGCTGTCGAGCGGCCGGGCGACCTTCATGCGCGTCCTGATGCGCGAACTGCTGCTGGCGGACCCCGCGGCCCATGCCATCGTCGTGTGCGAGGCCCGGGGCAGCATTCGCATCCCGCGGCAGCTCAGGCAGCGGGTCACGCTGCTGGACGCAGAGTCCACCCACGCGCCCATCACCCAGCGCCTCTCCCTGGCCGCCGCGCGGCAGCCGGCCCTCCTCGTCCTTGAACGCCTGGAACCGGAAACGCTCTCGCTCGCGGTCGAGATTGCGCGGGCGGGCGTCAAGGTGCTCACGCAGCACGAGACGGTGTTTAGCGGCGCGGATGTGGTGCGGGCCCTGGCTGATGCGGGCGCGCCTGCGCTGGCGGGCGAGGTTGCGGACAGCACGGTGCTGGATCCCCTGCACTGGGTCATTGCGGTGCAGCGCGTGCCCGCACTGTGCGCCAACTGCAGCACGGAGATGGCCCCCAGCGCGGCCGAGCAGCAGGAGCTGCGGCTCCGCTTCGGGGGGCTCCTGGATGAACTCGGCGCGCCGGGCCGGCCCGTCTTCCGCCGCGCTGGCGGCTGCGCCCAGTGCGGGGGCCGGGGCTATGAGGGCGAGGTTGCGCTGTTCGATGTGTATCGCCACGGCCCATCCGAGCAGCGCGAGCTCGTGCTGCCGATGGCAGCCTACGCGCTCCACCTCGCGGCCGCGGGACACCTGGCACTGGATGATGTGTTGGGCTTCCATGCGGACCAGCTCAGGCGTACGTCAGCACGGCTGGCGGCCAGCGAGTCCGCACTGCGTGCGGCGAACGTGGCCCTCCAGCGCCGCCTTGCCGAGCTGGAATCTGCCCAGCGGGTGCTGACCCAGCGGACCGAGGCCCTCGTCTCGTTCCAACGCATGGCCGAGGCGCTCCTTGGCGCTGCCGACCTGCCCGCACTTGCGGAGCAGGTTTGCCGCCAGGCGCGCGATCTCTGCGCCGCGGACCGGGCCATCCTCTACTACCTGCGGCCCGATGACCAGGCGGAGGTGCTGGCCTCTCTCGGCTGGGTCGCGGACCGTGTAACACGCCTGCTACCCGCAGAGGACGTGTGCGATCCCGAGCGCGATGCGCTGACTCAGCCCGTGCCCTTCAACGGCTGGCCGCCCGGCGTCGCGGCGCGTTCGCCGGATGTGGAAGGCGCCGCACTGCGCGCAGGGCTGCGCGTGCCGCTGGTCGTGCAGGGCCGGCCCGTCGGCGCGATGATCGTTCATTCGACTGTGCTGCCGAGCTTCCCGCCGGGCCAGGTGGCCCTGCTGCAGACTTTCGCCAGCCATGCCGCGCTGGCGATCCAGCGCGCAGGCCTGATTGAGGAACTCCAGGCGAAGATTGCCGCGCTGGAGGAGGCGCAGGACGAGCTGGCCGTCAAGGAGCGCATGGAGCGCGAGCTGGAGCTGGCGCGGCAAGTGCAGCAGAGCTTCCTGCCCACCGCGTTCCCCGCGGTGGCCGGCTGCCGCTTCGCCGCGCACAATGAGCCCGCGCGCCAGGTGGGCGGCGATTTCTACGACGTCATTGCGCTGGGGGATGGCCGCGTCGGCCTGGTCATCGCGGACGTCTCGGACAAGGGGATGCCCGCCGCGCTGTACATGGCCCTCTCGCGCAGCCTGATTCGGGCAGAGGCGCAGCGCACCCACTCACCGGTCTCGGTGCTTGCGGACGTGAACCGGCTGTTGCTCGACCTGGGCGAGCCGGACATGTTCGTCAGCGTGTTCTACGGGGTGCTGGCGGGCCGGACGCTCACCTATGGCCGCGCGGGGCATGACCGGCCGCTGCTGCTGCGCGGGGGCGCGGCCCACGAGCTTGGCGGCAGCGGCACCATCCTGGGGCTGCTGGAGGATGCGGCCGCCAACCTGACCGAGGAGCGCCTGGAGTTGGCGCCGGGCGACCGCCTCATTCTATTCACGGACGGGTTGACGGATATCGCCGACCCGCATGGCGAGCTGTTCGGGCCGGCCCGCTTCCAGGAGATGTTGCTGGCCCATGTGGGCCTGCCGGTTGACGCGCTGTGCCGGCAGGTCTTTGCCGACCTCGACGCCTACCGCAGCGGCGCCGAACAATACGACGACATGACGCTGCTCGCCGTCGCGCTGGAGTGAACCGCGAAGACGCGACGGTCGCTAAGGATTGTTCTATGCGGCCTTCGCACCTTCGCGGTTCAAATCATGTTATGAGCCCCGGTAGGATTCCAGGAACTCGACGAACAGCCTGACCCCATACCCGGTCGCGCCCTTCGGTCGCACGGGCTTATCTTCATCGCTCCACGCCATCGAGGCCATATCCACGTGCGCCCAGGGATAGCCCTCGGTGAAGTGCTCCAGGAATTTGGCGCTCGTGCCGACCCCGCCGGACCGTCCGCCGCTGTTCTTCACATCCGCGACCTGGCTCTTGATAGGCTCAAGGTACTCCTCGTACAGCGGCAGCCGCCACAGCCGGTCCGCGGACGACTCGCCCGCGGCGAGCAGGCGTTGCACCAGCGGCTCGTCGTTGCTGAACACCGCGGCGGCCAGCGGGCCGAGCGCCACGCCCTGTGCACCGGTCAGCGTCGCGATGTCCACGACTGCGGCCGGCTCGTAGCGCGCCGCATACCCCAGTGCATCGGCCAGCAGCATCCGGCCTTCCGCGTCCGTGCTGATGACCTCCATGGTCTTGCCCGTGATGCCGGTGAACACATCGCCCGGTTTCTGCGCGCGGCCGCCGGGCAGGTTCTCCGCACACGGCGCCAGCCCAACTACGTGCAGCGGCAGGTCGAGCCGGGCCGCCACGCCCAGCGCCGCGATGACCGCGGCCGCGCCCGCCATATCATCCTTCATGCGCCACATCTCTTCGCCAGGCTTGAGCGAGATACCACCCGAATCGAAGGTCACGCCCTTACCGACCAGGACAACCGTGGGCAGGTCAGCACGGCCCGCGTTGTGCTCCAGGATAATGAACTGCGGCTCCTGCTCCGATTCCTCTGCGACGGCCATGAAGATGCCCATGTCGAGCGCCTTGCACTCAGCCCGTCCCAGCACCTCAATCTTGAGCCCGGTCTCCTGGGCCAGGGCTGTGGCCTGCTCAGCCATGCGCTGCGGGGGCATGTAGTTCGCCGGGGTGTTGACCAGGTTGCGCGCCAGGCGGACGCCCGCGGCGATGGCCTGACCGCGGCGCACGCCCGCCTCGATGGCCGGCACATGGCTCGCATCCCGCACAAGCACGGCCAGCGTGGCCGGGTCCGGCTTCCAGTCCTTTGCTTTCTTGGACTTATACCCCTCGAAGCGGTACAGGCCGAGCAGCGTCCCTTCGACTGTGGCCTGCGCGGCAGCCTGCGGGTCCAGCCCGCCGATGCCCGCACCGTGGACGATGGTTGCCACGGTCTGCGCGCCAAGGTCACGCGCCTTGCGGGCTGCGACCGCTGCCGCGTGGCGCACGCCCGCCAGGTTGAACTTGTCCGCCTCGCCCAGCCCCACGACGAGCGCGCGGCGGGCCGGCATCTGCCCGCGCGGGTAGAGCACGACCGTCTCGCCCGCCTTGCCGGTGAAGTCGCCGGCCGCAATGACCTCCCGGATCGCGCCGTTGAGCGCAGCATCCGCCGCACCGGTCGCGCCGTCGGGCACGGTTACGCCTTGGAACAGGTTGACGATGACCACATCCGCGGCCTCCCCGTTAAGGTCCGCCTGTTTGACCACGATCTCCATTAAGTCCTCCGTTGGTTACTGATAAGATAGGGTGAAATTTGCGAACTATTTTCAGGCAGTGGTCCACGCCACTAATCTTCAATCTGAAATCTTCAATTGAACTTACGAACGCAGCGTAGCGACGAGCCGCAGTGGATTCTGCAGCAGCTCCAGCGCCGCGTGGATGTGCGGCACGGCGATATCGGCCGCGTGGAGGGTGTCCACGGAGGCGCCCTCCGGCCCGACAATCGCAATGCCCAGTTTGGCGGCCTGCAGCATCAGGCGGTCGTTGCGCCCGTTGCCGATGGCTGCCACGCGCGTCCGGTCGAGCTGCCAGACGTAGGCCATCTTGGCATGGCCCTGGCCCGTCTGCGGCAGGATGCGCACGGTGCACGGCAAGCCGGCCATCGCCGCCTCCACCTTGCCAAAGGTATCTGCCGTGATGACGTGGATGGTCAGGACCTGGGCGAGGGAGGTCAGGCGGTCGGCTACGCCCTCGAGCAGGTCACCATCACGTGCCAGGGTGCCGTTGTAGTCGAGCACCAGGTGTTCCAGTTGGATCTTCCCGCTGCCGGGGATAGTAATTTCGATCATGGGATTCCTTCGAGTCAGTATGTCCCGCAGGTCGGACCGCTGCGTGCGGTCGGGAACAGGCAGACCAGGCGATACCCGCCTGCCAGCCGCGCGATGACTGCGACGTGCTGGTCATAGTTCGCCGACGGCCGCAACTCGATGAACCGGTCGAGGTCCTGGCGGGTCCATTCGAGCGTGTAATTCGTCTGCGAGCCGGTTGGGAAATCGCGCACCAGCGGCCCCTGGAGCGGCGCGGGCACGTCCGCAGGATCGGTTGCGGCCAGCGCGGTCTCGACCATCCGGTCGGTCGTGCGCAGTTGCCCTTGTATGGTCGTGCCGTGCAGCTCGAATGCGGCGACGAAGACCATCACCAGCACCAGCGCAAGCGGCACCCGCCAGCGCACCAGCAGCGGCTCCCCGCGCGCCTGCTGGTCCACCTGGCGGTCCACCGCCCAGCGCAGGAGCGCGGTCACTGGCACGGTGAACCAGGAGAGCGGCACGGACAGCATCACACCGAAGATGAGCTGCGTTCCGGTGCTGAGCCCGTCGCCGAGCCGCAGCAGGCTGCTGACCATGATGGCGATGGCCGAAGCCGCGCTGGCGAGCGCGATGCCCAGCGCGCTGCTCATCGGCAGGGCGACCAGGAATCCCAGGCCCGCGCCGACCAGCCCGCTGAGCGCAGTGTTGCCCAGCGGGCCAAGCGGTGGCTGGTAGAGCGGCACGCCGGGCAGCGCAATCCTGTTGATACTCTGCGACACCAGGCCGTAGACGAGGCCGAGCAGCGCGCCGAGGATGATGCCGAAGACCCGGCGCTGGCCGCTGAGGGCCTCGGCCGGGATACTCTTGATGTTGGCGATGGGATGTCCGGGCGGAGCCGGTGGTTCCGGGGATCGCTTAATCGTCACATGACACCTCCCCTCATTCAGGCAGCCGGTCGAACCCGTGGCAGATGGGCGGCTCATCCGCCACGACGTACAGGCAGACCAGGTTCCAGCCGTCCGCGAAACGGGCGACCACGACTGCGTGGAGATCGAAGTTCCGGCCGGGCCGCGGGATGCGGTAACGCTCGATCCCATCCCGCGCCCAGGCCAGGGTATAGGGCTGCGCCAAGTGCTCCGACACCGGCCCGGCCGCGGGGGTGCGCAGGGAATCCGGCAGCCCCGCCTGCCGCGCCGCCTGGAGCAGGTCGTGCGTTGCGTTAAGCATGACGCGCCGCTCCATCGGATAGAGCGCCAGGGCCGCGGCCAGTCCAACGAGCAGGACGAGTAGGGCCACGCTGCGCAGGCGGACGGCGATGGTGCGCCGATCCCGGTGGTCTTCCTCCTGCTGGCTGGCGCCCCAGCGTAGCCCCGCCAGCAGCGGCACGAGCAAGCCCCAGAAGGGCAGCACGAGCATGACGCCGGTCAGCGCCATCGCGGCCGTAGCGGCCTCGCCTGTGGGCCGCGCCTGCAGCAGGCTGCCGACCACGATGACAACCGCGCTGACTGCGCTGGCGATGGCGGTGCCGTGGACGCTGCTGGCCGGCCATGCGGCAATCAGCCCCAGTCCTGCGCCGATGAGCGCGGCCACCAGGCTGTTGCCCAGCGGGCCCCAGGGGGGCTGATATAGCGGCACGCCGGGCAGCACCAGCCGGTTGATGTACTGCGAGACGAAGCCGAACACCGCGCCCAGCAGCGCGCCGAGCAGCAGCCCCGCGACGCGCCGGTAGCGCGGGGCAGATGGCGTAAGTTGAAGAGTCATAGCACCCGGCAGTATCCCAAGAACGGGCAGGCGTGTCAACTTGGTGGGATTACTTGAGGATGTAGTAAGTGGCCTTGCGGTCGCCGATCTTGACGATCAGGCCGCTGTCTACCATATCGGCCAGCTCGCGGCGGATGGTCTCGTCGCTGAGATCAGGGAAGAGCTCACGGAACTCGCGGTTGGTGATGCTGCCGTGCTCGCTGACGTAGGCCAGCGCACGCTCCTGGCGGGGCGTGAGGCGGCGATTGCCCCAGCGCGGCGCCTGTTCCGGGCTGACCAGCTCCTCCCCGCGGCCGCGCAGCACCACCTGGAACCCGGCCACGGTCTCCTCGAATTCCGGGTTGGGCAGCCCTGCGTCGATCATGGCCGAGACCATCCGGTCGATGCCGTAGCCGAGCCGCTCCACGAATCCGAGGTCGGCCAAGACTTGGACGATGGCCTCGTTACGTGAGAAGCGCTCGTTGAGCATGTTGGCGAGCGTCACGTGGCCGGGCAGGCGGCCGGGGCTGTATATCTCCATGTGGTCGCTGAACATCAGGACGCGAATGCCGTCCCCTCGGATGGCATAGTCGCGGTGCGCAACGGCGTTGACGATGGCTTCGCGCACGACCTGCACCGGGTACTCGGTTACTTCCTCGCGTGTCAGGCTTGCCAGCCGCATCCCCCGCCGCATGTTAGCGGACACAAACGCCTCGGCTTGCCGGATTTGGTCGGGCAGCGTGCCTGTCGCATCCTGGCGCAGGAACTGATCGCCCATCGCCGGTCCGGAGTAGCGCACGAGGGTAGTATGCGCGCTGCGCAGGAACCGCTGGGGCTCGCGGCCAAACAGCAGCACGCCGGCATAGGTCGGCACAAACCCGTTGCCTGCATGGGCCAGCGCGCCGCGCACCTGCAGCGCGCGCTGCCACGTCTCACCGCCCTGTCCCGGCAGCCGGCTCAGGTACGCCTCGACCTGGGCCATGTCCAGGTCAGCGAGCGTGGCCTCGGGGGCCGGCCGCGCCTCGAAGCCCGCCTCTGCGCGCGCCAGCAGCAGGCCGGCCAGTTCCGTGCTGCTCAACAGACGGTTGGCCGTGCCGGTGCGGGTCAGATAGCGACCGTTCAGGCTGTACGCGTGCGGCAGGCCCGGTGGAACCTCGATCAGGCAAAGGCGCCGGTCACCATATTCGACCACCTGGGGTACCGGAATGATCAGCGGGGGCGTCGCGAGCAGCTCTGCCGCCTGGACGGTGTCCAGCACCTCGTCGGGGTCGGCGATGCCCTGCGGCCGGCCACTCGGTGCGATGCCGAACAGCACGAGCCCCCCGTGCGCGTTTGCCAGCGCGACGAGGGTCTCGGCCAGCCGGGCCGCGTTCGCGCTCGCAGGCAGGAACGCGATGCGCTCATCGGGGCCGTCTGACAGCAGGACTGCAATATCGGCGTCTGTCCAGCCTGGCGGCGCGGGGAGGCGATGGGTCATGGCCCGTCCAGCACCTGTGCGGCCTGAATGCGCCAGTAGACATCGCCGTTGACCTGTTCGGGCATGAGGCTGGTGAGCTGCCACGCCACGCGGCGCACCTGGCCGCTGATGACCAGCTCCGTCTCGACCGTGGCGGTCTCGCGACCGCAAATCCAACCCTTGTCCGGCTCGAAGGTGGGGGTCGGGCCGGGCGTTGCCTCAGGCCCCACGCCGCCTTCGACTTCCAGCGTCGTGCAGGCATGGCCGCCTGCAGGGTCACGGTTAACGCTTGCTGGGTTGGTCAGGGCAATGATGCGGGTCTGCTTCGAAGGGACGATATCGCCGGGGACGATTGCGGCCTGCAGGAGGAACTGCTTAGTCTTGGGTGACGGAGCGAACAACGGCTCGACCCCCCGGGCTCGCTGGTCATGGCCGCGCACATAGGCAACTACGACACCCTCGGGATAAGCCGGGTCGGGCGGCGCCTCGAAGCAGAAGTCCACGGAGAAGACATTTGGGTCCTCGGTGAAGGCGACTGTTTGTGAACCGGTGCGATTGTAGGTACGCATGGAACACAGGAGGCTGCGATGGTTCTCCAACCGGTTGTAGGTCGTAACCTCCTGCACGGTACCCTCGCCGTTCAGGGGAATCGAGGCGGCCACACGCGCATCGCCCGCAAAGTGTGAAGCCGCATATCCCGTGGTCTCATCCTGCCAGCGGAAGATCGACAGCCGCGTGGGCAGAGGGCTGTCCGCGTAGCCCAGCACCGTGATTTCGTCCACTTCGCACTTCTCGTCGCGCGGGACGGCGGGGTAGTAGACAACCTCGACGCGCGTCTCACCCAGGTAACCTTGTCCCTTGCCCGTGTAGAAGTCTGGCAGAAGGCGATAGGGAATCACGAAGGTCGGCGCGTACGGGCTGGGGTTGCCCCCCTCTTCCGGTACCACGTTCTTTTGCGTGTCGAAGATGGCTGCGCCGATGGGGCCGCGCGGTACAGTGAGGTCTTTCGTGTAGGGCTGAGACACTTTCGTCTGATCATACTGGTATACGACGAGCCATTCGGAATCTTCATCGCTGTCAAAACTGCACTCGCGCGGCCAGCCGGGCATTACGACCCAGTCGCGGGGAATGACGTTCTGCAGGTCCATCGGGATATCGGCGGCCGGCCCTCGTCTGAGGAAAGCCGGCCCCTCGCCCCGCAGCAGGAGGAAGATAGCCGCGGCCAGCACGATCAGTATGACGATGAACAGAAAGCCTCGGCCACGGAACATCCTGATTGCTCCTTCTCGCAGGCCAGGCGCTATTCGCCGGCCGCGGCCACCGCCCCGTCGCGGATGGCCTCCTCGCCGACAGCAGGCGTCGCCGGTGTTTCTCCGGCCTTCTTACGCGGACGGCGGGTTCGCGGCTTGGCGCGGCTGCGGGCCGGCTGCGCTTCGAGCAGTGCAGCCTTGATGATCTCTTCCATGCGCTCGACCAGAACGAGGTCCAGATCGCGCTGTACGTCACGCGGTACATCCACCAGGTCCTTCTCGTTCCGCTTGGGCAAGAGGACGGTCTTGATGTGCATCCGGTGCGCAGCCATCAGCTTTTCCTTCAGCCCGCCGATGGGCAGCACGCGGCCCCGTAGGGTGATTTCGCCGGTCATCGCCAGGTCGTGGCGGATGGGCCGTGCGCTGAGCGCGGAGATGAGCGCGGTCGCCATTGTGACACCCGCGCTGGGCCCATCTTTCGGGATGGCCCCTTCGGGCACGTGGATGTGCAGGTCGAGCTTGTCGAAGTCCAGGTCCTGCAGGCCGAATTCGTCCGCGTGCGAGCGCGCATAGGTCAGCGCGGCCTGCGCCGACTCCTGCATGACCTCGCCGATCTGTCCAGTCAGGGTGAGCGCACCCTTGCCTTCCATGGCGGAGACCTCGACCTGCATCACATCGCCGCCTGCCTCGCTCCAGGCCAGGCCGTTCGCCACGCCGATCTCGTCCTGCTCGTTCGCCAGCCACTCGCTGTACTGGGGCGGCCCCAGGAGGCTGTTGACCTGGCGGGGCGTGATGCGGTGGATCGATCGCTTGCCCTCTGCCACGCGACGCGCGACCTTGCGGCAGATATTGGCGATGCTGCGCTCCAGGTTGCGCACGCCGGCCTCGTAGGTGTACTCGCGGATGATGGTGCGCAGCGCCTCGACGCTGAACTGGAGCTGCCGGGCCGTCAGGCCGTGCGCTTCGAGCTGCCGCGGGATGAGGAACTGCCGCGCAATCGCCAGCTTTTCCTCTTCGATGTATCCTGGGAACTCGATGACCTCCAGCCGGTCCCGCAGCGCGGGCGGGATGGGGTCCAGGATATTGGCCGTGGTGATGAACATCACCCGGCTCAGGTCATACGGGACCTCCAGGTAGTGATCGCTGAACGCGTGGTTCTGTTCGGGGTCCAGCACTTCCAGCAGCGCGGAAGAAGGGTCCCCGCGGAAGTCCATGCCGAGCTTGTCGATCTCATCCAGCATGAAGAGCGGATTGACGGACCCGGCCGTGTGCATCGTCTGAAGGATGCGTCCCGGCAGCGAGCCGATGTACGTCCGCCGGTGGCCGCGGATTTCCGCTTCGTCGCGCACCCCGCCGAGGCTGAGCCGGACGAACTTGCGCCCCAGCGCCTCCGCGATGGACCTGCCCAGGCTCGTCTTGCCGGTGCCCGGCGGGCCTACGAAGCAGAGGATGGGGCTCTTCATCTTCTCCTGGGCCAGCTTGCGCACCGCGATGTGCTCGAGGATGCGCTCTTTGACCTTCGGCAGGCCATAATGGTTCTCCTCCAGGATGACGGCCGCGCGCTTGATGTCCAGATTGTCCTCGGTGGCAGTCGTCCAGGGCAGGTCGACCAGCCAGTCCAGGTAGTTGCGGATAACGGTGGTTTCGGGCGACATCGGCGGCATCTGCGCCAGCCGGCTCATCTCCTTCTCCGCCTTAAGCCGCACTGCCTCGGGCAGGCCCGCCTGGACGAGCTTCTGTCTCAGGTCGCCCAGCTCGCGTTGATTCTCATCTTCTTCGCCCAGCTCGGTCTGGATGGCGCGCATCTGTTCGCGCAGGTAATACTCGCGCTGGGTCTTATCGACCTCCTGCTGCACCTGCGTCTGGATGCGATCCTCCAGTTCCAGCACGTCGAGTTCCTGGCCCAGGATGATGCTCAACTGCTGCAGCCGTACGTTGGCGTCCAGCGTCTCCAGCAGCTCCTGCCGCTGCGACGTCTCCAGGTCGAGCACGTGGGCCAGCAGGTCGGCCAGGCTGCCCGGCTCCTTCTCGTTCATGGCCGCGACGTAGGCGTCCTCGGGCAGGTTTGGGTTGAGGTCCACGACCTTCTCGAAGAGCGCGAGCACCGCGCGCATCAGCGCCTCGCTCGCCATGTCGTGGCGCTCGTCCTCGTAGAGCGGCACCCCGCGCACGCGCAGGTACGGCTCGGTGTCTACCAGTTCGAGAATCCGGGCGCGTTCGATGCCCTGCACGAGCACCGTGGTGCTGCCGTCGGGCATGCGCAGGACGCGGCCGACCTCGACGACGGTCCCGATCGTATAGAGGTCCGACAGGTCGGGGTCGATGACCTCCGGGTCGCGCTGCGCGACGACGAGCAGCGGAACCTCCATCGCCTCCGCCGCCTCCACCGCGCGCGCCGACCGGTCACGGCCCAGGAACAGGGGCGTGACCAGGTTGGGGAAGACCACCATATCGGGCAGGGGCAAGACCGGGTACTCGTTGCCTTCCAGTGATTCCAGGTCATGTCCTGCCGAGGCGCGCCGTCCCTCGCGGGTGCGTCCCGCCCGGCGGCGAGCCAGCATATTCAGGAGCGGCCACTCCGGTCCAATCCGTGTCCGCTCGCGCTCAAGTTCATCCACTTACTGCTCCAAGTCCACGATTCCAGATAAGTTTGTAGTGGGCTCAGGGGCGCCCTGGCACTAAAGTGCCTACTACAAACGCACTATCAATCCGGCACGGGTTCGCCGGCCGTCTCATCCTGAAATACCCAGTCGTCGGGTGCAAAGACTTCGGGGTGGCGCTGCGCCCACGCACGGCGCGCCTGCGCGACCACGAAGATGGAGCCGGTGACACAGATGAGGTCATCCGGCCCAGCCCAGGCCAGGGCCTCTGCCAGCGCACTCTCCAGGTTCGGCTGCACGCTGATGGGGCAGCTTCCACTCACCTCGCGCACCAGGTCCGCCAGTTGCGCCGGACCTGCCGAGCGGGGATGGCCGCTGCGGGTGACGATCACCTTATCCGCCGGGGGGTAGCCCGTTTCCTCCCTCGCATCGAGGAAGGTCTTCAGCATCCCGACGATATCCTTGTCGGAGGATGCCCCGAAAACCAGGGCCAGTTGTTTGCGCGGAGGCTGCGGGAAATACGTGGCCAGCGCCGCACGCAGCTTCTGCGCGGAATTGTCGTTGTGTGCGCTGTCCACAACCAGCGCCGGCTGCGCGTTGAGCAACTCGAAGCGACCCGGCCACTTTGCGGTTGCCAGTCCGGTGCGCAGCGCATCGTCTGTGATGTTCAGCCCCTGACCGCGCAGTTCGTGCAGCATGGCGATTGCAGTCGTGGCATTGTCGCGTTGGTGACGGCCCAGCAGGCCGATGCGGAGGTTGTCCAGCCGCACCCCGCCCGGTCCCTGCACGGAGAAGGTCTGCCCGGTCAGGTCTGCGGGGCCCTTCTCCCACTGCCACGCATCACCGACCACGACCAGCCGTGCGCCGGTGTCATGGCACACGCGCTGGATGACCGCCATGGCTTCCGGCTCCTGCGGCGCGCTCACTACTGGCACGCCCGGCTTGATGATGCCGGCCTTCTCGAACGCGATGAGCGACAGGGTGTGGCCCAGCAGTTCGACATGGTCATAGCTCAGGCTGGTAATGCCCGCAACGGCCGGGTGGACAACGTTGGTCGCGTCCAGGCGGCCCCCCAAGCCCACTTCCAGCACGGCCCATTCCACGCCCTGCTCGGCAAAAAACTCAAATGCGAGAGCGGTCATCACCTCAAACGCCGTGATGCCCGGCGTCGCCTCGATGACGGGTTTGCAGCGCTCCAGCAGGTCGACCAGCTCGGCCTTCGACATCAGTCCGCCGTTGAGGCGGATGCGCTCGCGGAAGGTGTGCAGGTGAGGGGAGGTGTACAGCCCGGTCCGGTAGCCTGCGGTCCGCAGCACCGATTCGACCATCGCAGATGTGGAACCCTTGCCCTTCGTGCCCGCGATGTGAACCGAGCGGAAGCGCTCGTGCGGCCGGCCCAGCCCCTCCAGGACTTGCTCCATGCGGCTCAGGTCGAAGGTGACGGCGTTGTAGGGGTAGCGCGCCTGTTTCTCATAATTGACGTAACCAAAAATGTATTCCAGAGCATCCTGGTAGCGGCCCATGTCACACTCCTCTCTGAACGACCATTGTAATGCACGGCAGGCAAAAATCCAAGCATTGCGCCTTTTGCTCACAAAGCGCGGCGACATTGCGCATAACCTGCTGGAGTGGCATAATCTGGTAGGGTAATCGTCCACTCCACTTTCGAGGCCGCTCTTGCGCAAGCATATCGTCGTCCTGCTGGCCTACCTGGCCCTGGCGCTGCTGTTGACCTTTCCGCTCGTTGCCCATCTCACCAGCCACGTGTCGGGCGACGGCATCGATGACCCCTCCCTGGCGTGGAATCTGTGGTGGGTCAAGCACGCGTTCGTGGACCAGCCGCAGAATCCATTTGACTGCACGTGGCAGTTCTGGCCGGTCGGCATCAACCTGGCCTTCTACACCCTCACCATCCTGAATGGCCTGTTGAGCGTCCCGCTGCAGGCGGCCCTCAACGTGATTACCGCTTACAACTTGCTGCTGCTGTCGTCGTTCGTCCTCAGCGGCTTCGGTGCCTATCTGCTGTGCCTCGATATGCTCGCCTCTTCGCGGCCTTCGCGCTTCGCGAACTCGGTTTCTTCGCGCGTTCGTGTTCCGGATGCCGCCGCGTTTCTCGCCGGCGCCCTCTATGCGTTTGCATCGGCCAAGCTGTTCTACGCCGCGCTCGGCCAGGGCAACATCGCCAGCTCGCAATGGATTCCCTTCGCCATTCTCTACATTCTGCGCTCCGCGCGTCCCGGCGGCCGCCCCCGTGACGCCGTGCTGGCCGCGCTGTTCATCGTCCTCCAGGCCTACGCCGAGCTGACCTACGCCTCGTTCCTGGTGATCTTCGCGGCTCTGGTGTTCCTGTGGACGATGATCGAAGGAAGATGGAAGAGGAAAGAAGGAAGAACGCCGACCAGCCAGCGATCTGTAATCTTCGATCTTCAATCTTCAATCGGCAATCTCGTCCTTCGCTTTGCGCTCCTCGCCGTCCTCTTCGCCGCGGGCATCGCGCCGGTCCTGCTGAACATGCTGCCCGACCTCGCAGCGGAAGGCGACTTCTTCACCTCCGGCGGCGGCTTTGCCGATCTCTTCTCCGCAGACCTGGCCGGCTATGCCCTGCCGACGCAGCTACACCCGCTCCTGGGGGACGCAGTACGCGGTTGGTCGGAGAGCGTCGCGGCGGGGCAGACGGGCGCGCAGTTCCCAGTCGATAAGGGGCAGCACATTTACTTGGGCTACACCGCGTTGGTCCTGGCCGGGCTCGGCGCCTGGCACGGCCGGCATCAGGGCACGACCTGGTTCTGGGTCACCTCCGCCGTCCTGTTTTTCCTGCTGACCCTCGGCCCGAGCTTGCGCGTCGCGGGCCACGACACCGGCCTCCCGCTGCCCTTCCGCCTCATGGAGCAGCTGCCTTTCTTCAAGGGTAACCGCTATCCCAGCCGCTACAGTGTGATGCTGCTCGCCAGCCTCGCCCCCCTCGTCGCGCTCGGCGCGGCGGTGGTGTGGCGCGGGCGAACGCCCCGGGCGCCGACGGCCGGGTGGGTGGTGCCTGGGCTGCTCCTGCCGCTGCTGCTGTTTGAGCACCTTTCCGTGCCCCTGCCGCTGTCCGACCTGCGCGTGCCCGCGCTCTATCAGCGCGTTGCGGACACGCCGGGCGATTTCGCGTTGCTGGAGCTGCCACTCGGCTGGCGCAACGGCGCGCGGGTGGCGGGCAAGCAGGACATCCTGATCATGCAGCAGCTCTGGTACCAGTCGGTGCACGGCAAGCGACTGCTGGGCGGCAACACCTCGCGCAACCCCGAGTTCAAGTTCCAGTATTTCAGCGAGGACCCCACTCTCGCCCGGCTCATCGCGCTAACCAACGCGGCAGACCTGCCTCAACACACGGCCCTGCGCGATGCGCTGGCGCGCACGCCGGTGACGGAGGCGGACCGGACGCGGGCGCGCGCGTGGTCCGCGTTCCTCAACATCCGGTACGTAGTGGTGCACCGTGACAAATTGCCACCGGAGGCCGAGCAAGCCGCGGCCGACCTCCTGCCTCTGACGCTGGTTGAAGAGGATGGTGCGCTGGCACTGTATGCGCTGCCGGACGAGACGCCCGTCCCGCAGGTCTTTGCACCAGGGAGCGCGGAAGGCCGGATGATCCTGGCAGAGGGGTGGAGCCCGCCGGCTCCCAGCATGACCGGTGCGGCGACAGAGGCCGTGGAGGTGTATGCGCAGCGCCCCGAGGTGCGGCTGCTGCTGCCGCTGCCGCGTACAGCGGCTATGCTGGTGCTGGAAGGGTGGTCATTCGCCCCAGACCAGCGAGTGACGGTCGTCGTGAATGGACAGGTTGCCGGTGCTCAACCGTTGCCCGAATCGCCCGCGATGTTGGCCTTCGCCCTCCCAGCTGACCCGGCGCGCGGCGCGCTCAGCGACGTGCGCCTGCGGTTTGCGCGGATGACGTCAGTGCAGACATGGGGCGAGCGCCTGGGTCCGGCGGGGCTGGTGGGGCTGCTTGTGCGCAGCGCAGGGCAGGAAACGGGAGACTTCGCCCACATTTATGTGGACGGGGTGGAACAGGCCCCCGGCGGCCGCGGCTACAACCTTGTCGCGCTCGATGGGCGGGCTGGGACGGTCCTGGCCGCAGCGAGCTTCGACACGCATGCCGACCCGGCCGAGAATGCGCGCCTGGTGCAATGGGTGGCGGCGCTGCCTCCGGACGTCTGGGTGGCGGGCGCAGTGCGCGACGAAGCTTCGCTGAACCTGAATGATGAGGCCGTGGCGGCCTTGCGCTCGCTCGGCGTGCAGGCGGACCTGCGCGGGCATTTCCGGTGGGGCCATGCGTTCATCGGATGGGCAGGGGCCGACGCGATGCCGGCCACCGAGACGCTCGATGGCTGGCGCGTGGCGGAGGTCAGCTTCCGTCTCCCCGTGAGCAGCCCGGACGTCGCCGCCGCCCTGAGCGGGGTGCGGATCGAAAAAAGACAGATTGACAAGTAATTAGTAGTTGCTTTTTGTGCAAACCTGTGCTATAATGGTGCCATGCTCGCGCGTAGAATCACCCGTGCATCCTCCGTCCGGCGGCCATCTCACCACGGTGAGACGGTCGATTCGATAGCCGGTGTAGGCGGCGCTACGACAGGCGGCTTGGGTGTGGCGATAGGTACAGAAACCGCATCGCTGCGCAGGCGCACCGGCACCGGGTACTTCGTAGTCGTGCGCGGCACATACCGCGGCGCTGCCACCCCCGGCAAGATGAGCACTTGCCCGATGCGGATGAGGTCGGAGCGCAGGCCATTGGCGCGCTTGATGGCGGCCACGGTCACGCCGCACCGTCGCGAGATGATGGACAGAGTGTCTCCCCGGCGCACGATATATCTCGGCCCGCAGACTTGGGCCAGAACCAGGGGGAGTTGTTGAGGCTGCTGAAGCGTCAGCGAATGGGCATGGGCCGCGGCGGAGCGGGCAGGCAAGACGCTCCGGGCCTCGACCGGCGCGGCCAGGACTCCAATATTGATCGCAATGACCGTTATGCTGATACGTACAAATTTGCTGTTCATGGGTCCACCTCGGCCTGCATCTTCGTTCCAGGAAGTTGGAGCTCTAGATGGCAACAGACCGATGTGGCCGCCTGGTTCTACAGGGGGACCGCAGGGACCCTGACAGCTATGTTGTTCGAATCTCGATGCCGGGGTAGTCAGTCCGTGATTCGGCGCCCTTTCACCCCTGGGAAAGCATTATCACACTGTAGAACCGGGCTAATGGGCGACATCGCCCTGTTCGCCCCTGTTACTAATAATCAGTATAACATACCTTCTCAGTTTTTGCAATCGTTTACTGCAGGACAGCGCCATGTTTGCCACTTTTAAGCTCCAGCCCCTGAACAGTCTGCTGGTGCGACTAGTATTGTCTGCTATGATTACAGCGGGCATTACGGCCGTTGCACTCACGCCCCGCAGCCGCGCAGCGGACAACCCCGAGACCCTGTGGGAGACGTTCGCCGCGGGCAGCGGCATCCTCTCCGGCAACGTCTTTGCGATCGTGCCGGACCGCGATGGCGCGCTCTGGTTCGGGACGGAGGCCGGCGCCAGCCGCTACGACGGCCGCTGGCAGGCCATCACCGCGCGGGACGGGCTGCCGGGCGACAGTGTGCGCGCCATTGCTCAGACCGAGGACGGTGCGCTCTGGTTCGCGACACAGGCTGGGCTGGCCCGTCGCGCTCCCGGGGGTGAGTGCTGCGACACCTGGACCGTGGCCGAGAAGCTGCCGGGCAATGACCTGCACACTTTGACCGTGGCGCCGGTCTCCCCGTTGGGCGGTGAGGCGCAGGGCGTCTGGGTGGGCTCCAGCCAGGGGCTTGCCTACGTGGAAGGCGACCAGGTCATCGTGGACTCGCCATTGCCCGGCGCCGACATCGTCGTCAGCCTGGCCCACCCGGACGGCGACCTCACCGTGGGCGTCAACGGCAGTGGTATCTGGCACCGCAGTGCACAGGGCGGCTGGCAGCGGCTCGACGATGGTACGTTGGTGCTGGGGCCGCGTGCCGCGCTGACGCGCGACACGGCCGGTCGTCTCTGGGCCGGCACGGGGGACGGCGTGATCTACCAGGACGGCGAGACGTGGCGGCGCTTCCCGCTGAAGGCGGATGACAAGGGGTTGGAAGTCTACGCGCTCACGCCGGATGGCCAGGGCGGGCTGTGGATCGGCACGAACGAGGGGGTGTTTTACGCGGCCGGCTTCGAGCAGGGCAGGGTGCCCGTCGTGCAGCACCGCGCGCGGCAGAACGGCCTGGTGAACGACTACGTCCGCGTCATCACCGTCGACCAGGATCGCGCCGTCTGGCTCGGCACCATCGCCGGCGTCAGTCGTCACTTCGGCCTCGTCTGGCAGGTGGAGCATGACCCGGCGCTGGAGCAGCAGCGCATCAACGCGTTGCTGCTGGACAGCACGGGCCGCACATGGGCGGGGACCGAGCTGAACGGCCTGGCCGTGCTGCAGGACGGCCAGTGGGAACACCTGACCAGCCAGACCGCCCTGCCCGACGACCGCATCGTTTCGCTCTACGAAGACAGCGCCGGCCGCATCTGGGTGGGTACATTGACCGCTGCCGGCTACTGGCAGAACGGCGATGGGTGGCGCTTCTTCGACGCCGCGACGCCGGGGTTGGCGGGCCTGCCCGTCTATGACTTCGAGCAGGACGCGCGCGGGCGGCTCTGGCTGGCAACGGAGCGGGGCCTCAGCCAGTGGACCGAGGCGGACGGCTTCGTGCCGGTCGACAGGCTGGTGGGCAAGCGCGTCAACGCGCTCTTCCATGCGCGCGACGGCGCGCTGTGGCTCGGCACGGTGTCCGAGGGCGTGTTCCGCCTGGACGGCGACCGCTGGGAGTCGGTGACCGGGACGGAGACGGCCCAGCTCAACGACGTGGTCGTCAACGGCATCGGCCAGACCGGCGACGGCAGCCTGTGGGTCAGCAGTTACAACAACGGCCTCTGGCGCATGCTGGACGGCCGGTGGGAGCGCCTGGACGGGGAACTGCCGAGCCCCAAACTGCTCTCCCTGCACGCCGTCGGGCCGAACCTGTGGGTCGGGTCGCGGCAGGGCCTGTCCCTCTCCGACGGCCGGACGTGGCAGAACTACACGGGCGACATCCTCCCCGCCGCATCCATCTACGCCCTGAGCCCGGATGGGGCCGGCGGCGCGTGGATCGGCTCCAGCACCGGCCTCGTACACTATCGTCCCGACCGCTCGCCGCCCTGGGTGCGGGTGGACTCGGTGAACCTGCTGCGCGCGGCCGATCACACTTTCCGGCTGGCCGGCAACACGCTGGAGGACCTGCGCCTGCTGGCCGGCGATCTGTCGACGCGCGACCGGTCCCTCATCTTCCTGACCGAGCTGCGCGGCCTGGATGCCGCGCCGCGGGTCTTTGAGGACAGGCAGATTACGGGCTATCGCGACACGCGCCTGCCCGCAGGCACGCAGACCCTGCGCATCACGGCCCGCGATACGGCCTTCAACTACTCGGAGCCGGTGGACCTCACCCTCATTGTCCCGAAGCTGGTCCGTCTGCCGGGCGGCACGCTGGTGCGTGCGGATTCGCTTTACGCGGTCCTCGGCATCGGCGGCATCGTGCTCGTGGCGCTGAGCGTCACCGGCGGCGCAGGGCTCCGCGCCCGGGCGCGGGCCCGCCGGTTGAGCGCGGAGATGGCCGTCCGCCAGCGCGAGGCGCTCGAACGGGCCTTCAACCCCTACGTGTCCGGCGAACCCATTCGCGATACCAACATGTTCTTTGGCCGGGAGGACCTGGTGCAGCGGATCTTCAATGCACTGCACCAGAACAGCATCATGATCCACGGCGAGCGGCGCATGGGCAAGACCACGTTGCTGTACCAGTTGGGCACGCAACTGCGCAACGCCGAGGACTCGGAGTGGGCGTTCATCCCGGTCTACTTGGACCTGGAGGGGACGCCGCAGGAGCATTTCTTCCACCACCTGATGGATGCCATCTGGGGAGCACTCCAGGCGTACACGACGGGCAGTGCGCCCGCCCTGCGTTTTGCTATCCTGCCGCCGGACCAGTACACCGATCGCGAGTTTGCCGCGGACCTGCGGGTCCTGCTGGACCGTGTCAAGCGTGTCGTCGCGCCGCGCAAGGCGCGGGTCATCCTGCTGATGGACGAGATGGACGTCGTCAACAGCTATGATACGCTGGTGCAGCAACAACTGCGGCGCATCTTCATGAGCCCGCTCGCTGCGAACCTGGGTGCGGTGGTTGCCGGCATCCAGATCAGCAAGGAGTGGGACCGGATGGAGAGCCCCTGGTACAACCTGTTCAACGAGATACCGCTCGAACCGTTTACCGATGCGCGGGCGCGGGAGCTGCTCGTCGAGCCGGTGCGTGGGGTGTATGAATGGGAGCCGGACGCGCTGGACTTCGTGCTCAAGCAGGCGGAAGGCCGGCCCTACCGGCTGCAGCAGTACGCGCTCGAAGCGGTCAACCACATGCTGAACGCCCGCCGCGTCCATATCACGCTCGAGGATGCGCACGCTGCGCATGAGACGCTGGAACGGGCGCGCGGGGCTGTGCCAGAATAAACGGGGTATCAAGTTCGTAGTGGGCGCTTATGCGCCAGATCAAGCCAAGGCGCTGAAGTGCCCACTACGAACCGGGTGCCGGGTCTATGAGAGGTAGACGTGCGCAATCCATATGTGACCGGGTCTTACGTGACCGGCCGCCAGCATTACGGTCGTGAAACGCTCCTTGATTGCTTGCTGCATGGGGAGGGCCGCGCCTACTGGGTGATCGGCAACCGGCGCATCGGCAAGACCTCGCTGCTGCGCCAGTTGGAGCTACGCGCGCTGGAGGATGATAGCCGCACGCTCATTCCCATCGTCTGGGATATGCAGGGCTGCAACAGCTTCGCCTGCCTGAGCCGCTACCTGGCGGACGCGGTGAGCGACCATCCGGAACGCTTCGAACACCTCCAACTGCCAATCAAGATGCTGCGCTCGAACGATGCCTCGGTCTTCCTGGCCCAGGCGCGGCGCCGCGCGCTGCAGGCCGGCCGCGAGCTGTTCCTCCTGTGTGATGAGACGGAAGTGCTCATCAACATTGCGCGCAGCGCGCCGCAGGCCATGCAGCAGCTTCACAAGCAGTTAACCGCGGGCGCGGGCCTGCGCGTGGTGATGACTTCGACCCGGCAGATTTACCGGATGCACGACATCTGCCGCAACTGGCCGACCTCCTCCTTCCTGGCCGGCTTCGATATGTCGCATACCTTGGGCAGCCTGGGCCCGCGCGCGGCCGTCGAGCTGATCCTCCAGGCGCAGGAGCCGCCGGAACAGCAGGTGCGCGCCGACCCGGCCACGGTGTCTGCCATCTGCGAGGCCACCAACAACCACCCGCTCCTGCTGCAGGTGCTGTGCTCGCGTCTGTTTCGGGAGGACGGCACACTGGCGCCGCTGGCCGATGAACACCTCCATGTGGACTCCATCCTTGCAGGCTTCTTTGAACACGACTTCCGACTGCTCACCGAGGCCGATCGCCAGATGCTCCTCGCCGTCCACGGGGCGACCGACATTGCGCCAGCCCAACTCGCTGCAGGCTCAGACGGCCATTCTACCGAAATGGAACAACGGTTGTAACTATTCAGGCGGGTGCGCACGCAGGCACGCCTGGGGGCCAGAAGGGTGT
>CAZTMA010000005.1:0-80845 GCA_964614645.1 uncultured Anaerolineales bacterium | reverse complement strand
ATCACGATCCACGACCTGGCCTTCCTCATCTATCCGCATTTCATGACCCGCGACGCCGCGCGTTACTACGGTAGCATCGACCGCGCCGTCCGCCATGCGGACCAGATTATTGCCGTCTCGCAGAGCACCAAGCGCGACCTGATTCGCATGTTGGGCACGCCCGAGGAGAAAATCTCGGTCATCTATGAGGCTGCCGACCCGCTGCTGGGACCGATGGATCAGGCCGAAGCGCTGCAGCGCGTCAAGGCGCTCTACGACCTGCCGGAAGAGTTCATCCTGTTCGTCAGCACGATTGAGCCGCGCAAGAATGTCGGCGGGCTCCTGCGCGCGTACAGCCGCTTGCGCCAGGACTACAAGCTGACCCCCGCCCTGGTGCTGGTGGGCGCGCCCGGCTGGTTGAGTGATGATGTCTACGCGCTCGTGGACAAGCTCGAAATCCGGCCCTATACGTTCTTCCTGGGCCGGGTCGAAGCGCCGAACCTGCGTTACCTCTACAACGCGGCTCGTTGCCTGGTGCACCCGGCCTTCTATGAGGGCTTCGGCCTGACGCCGTTGGAGGCCATGGCCTGCGGCACGCCGGTCATCGTGTCGAATGTGTCCAGTCTGCCCGAGGTAGTCGGCGATGCTGGGCTGCTGGTGGACCCACAGCAGGACCAGGAGATTACCGTGGCCTTGTGGCGGCTGCTGACCGACGATGCGTTGGCCGCAGAGCTGCGACGCAAGGGACTGCAGCGCGCCGGCAGCTTCTCCTGGCAGCGCGCTGCGGAACTGACGATGGACGTCTACCGGAGGGCGGCCTACCCGTGACCCGGCTACATCCGACGCCGGAGCCGGGAGGCTCGCACTGCCGATGGCTCACCTGACGGGAACACGATGGCGCGTATCCTGATACTCACCCCCCAGTTGCCTATCCCGCCGCAAGCCCTGACGGGCACCTCGCAGGGCACGACGATCCGCAACTTCAACTTGATTGCAGGCTTGGCTCGGCGTCATACGGTGGACCTGGTCTCGTTCATCGCAGCAGAGGCGCCCACAGGTGACCTGCCGGAGGAGTTGGTGCGCTGCTGCCGCCGGATTATCACGGTGCCCCAGCCCGCGCGCACCACGCGGCAGCGCATTCGTGACACCTTTCTCAGCCCCTTGCCCGATATGGCCCTGCGCCTGGCCTCGCCCGCCTTGCAAGCGCAGCTCGACCGCCTGCTCAACGAGCCGGCCGCGGGTGAGTACGATATCATTCAGATAGAGGGCATCGAAATGGCGGGCTACATGCCGGCTCGCTCTGGCCGCGCCGTGCCGCGCCTGGTCTTTGATGACCACAACGCGGAGTACGTGCTGCAGCGCCGTGCATGCCTGACGGATTTGCGGCGGCCGCGACGTTGGCCCGCGGCGGCCTACTCCCTGATTCAGTGGCGCAAGCTGGTGGGCTACGAGCGGCGGGTGTGCCGCGCAGCTGACCGGGTGGTGGCCGTGTCGGAAGCCGATGCCGCAGCGCTGCGCCGGTTGGTGCGGGGGCTGGATGTGGCGGTCGTGCCGAACGGCGTGGATTTGACCTTCTTGCGACCTGGCGTGGTCCCGCCCCTGCCGGGCATATCGCCCCATGCCCTGGTCTTCACCGGCAAGATGGATTACCGGCCCAACGTGGACGCGGTGCTGTGGTTTGTGGACGAAGTGCTGCCGCTCATCACCCAGCAGGCCCCGGACGCGCACTTTTACGTGGTCGGCCAGCAGCCGCATGATCGGCTGGCGCGGCTGGCCGGCCATCCCGCCGTTACCCTCACCGGCCGTGTGCCCGACGTCCGTCCCTACATTGCGGGCTCCGCGGTCTATGTCGTCCCTCTGCGCATCGGCGGCGGGACGCGGCTCAAGGTGCTGGAGGCCATGGCCATGGGCCGGCCCATTGTCTCCACCCGGTTGGGGTGCGACGGGTTTGCGTTCACCGACGGGCACGAAGTGGCGTTTGCCGATGACCCCGCGGCCTTCGCGGCTTCCGTGCTGGCGTTGCTGCGTGACCCTGCGCAGGCTGCGGCGCTCGGCCGCCGCGCACGGCAGCATGTCGAGGCCGAGTTGGGCTGGGATGCCATCGTGCCGCGGCTGGAAGCGCTCTACCGGTGAGCGCGCTGCCCGCGCCGCCTTTCGACAGCCCGCCCGTGGCTGTGGAGCCGCCCGGTCGGGTCCTTCGCGGGCGGTTGCGCCGCGCCGGTTTGAACCTGGTGGGCCGGTTGTATGCGCGGTCACAGGCGCGGCCGGCCTTGCGGTCGCTTCTGCTCATCCGGCCGGACCATCTCGGTGACCTGCTCTTTCTGACGCCCGCGCTTCATGCGTTGCGGCGGGCGTTGCCGGCTGCGCGCATCACACTGCTGGCCGGACCGTGGGGGGCCGAGGCGGTGCGCCACAATGCGGACCTGGACGAGGTGCGCCTGTTGCCGTTTCCGGGCTTCGAGCGGCAGCCCAAGGAGAGCGCGTGGGCGCCCTACCGTCTGCTGCAGGAGCAGGCGCGCCTGCTGCGCGGGGCGGGATATGATACGGCGGTTGTGCTACGCTTCGACCACTGGTGGGGCGCCTGGCTGGCCGCGGCCACAGGCATCCCCTGTCGCATCGGGTATGACCTGCCGGACACACGGCCCTTCCTGACCCGGCGCGTGCCCTACCAGCCGGGCCGCCACGAGGTACTACAGAATGCGACGTTGCTGTCCGCGCTGGTGGGTGGCCCTGTAGAGGCGCCCGGCCCGACGCGCTTCTTTGTGTCAGAGCGTGACCAGGCGCACATCGCGGGTTGGCTGGCCGAACACGGGGTTGGCGCCGACCAGCGCATCACAGCCATTCACCCGGGCGCGGGTGCGGCCGTCAAGCAGTGGCCGGCTGCCGACTGGGCGATCATTGCGGGGCGATTAGCCCAGACAGGCTTGCGCGTGGTGCTGACCGGCGGCGAAGCTGAGCGCGGCCTGACTGCTGCGGTGGCCGCGGCGGCCGATGTGCCCGTCATCGACGCGGCCGGGCAGACGACCCTCGGGCAGTTGGCTGCACTGTATCGCCGGTGCTCGCTGGTGCTCGGCTCGGATTCCGGGCCGCTGCACCTGGCCGTCGCGGCGGATGCGCCGACCGTGCATCTCTATGGCCCGGTGCCGGCAGCCAAATTCGGGCCGTGGGGCGATCCGGCCCGGCACGTGGTAGTGAATAGCCCTTTTCCATGTGTGCCGTGTGACCGGCTGGATTGGCCCGTCGCCGCGCTGCCACAGCACCAGTGCATGGCCGCAATCCGACCTGAAGCGGTCTGGGCTGCGGCCGAGGCGCTGATGAAGCAAGAGTGATAGAGGAGAAACCTGGATGCCTGCCACCCCTATGTTGACCGTGCTGGAAGAAGACCGACACTGGTGGTTTGCTTCGCGCACGCGCGCGATTCTGGCTTACCTGGACCGGTATGTAGGGCCGGGCCGCGACAGGCGGGTGTTGGACATCGGCTGCGGCGCGGCGAATATGGCGCATCATCTTGCGCACTATGGGCCCGTCGTCGGCGTTGACACGAACCCGCGGCCGCTGGAAGTGGCGCGCCAGCGCGGAATGGAGGCATACCAGGCTGCTGCAGACGCGCTGCCGTTCGAGGACGGCGAGTTTGGGCTGGTGGCGATGCTGGACACGGTTGAGCACGTACCCGCGCAGGATGCCGCATTCGAGGAGTGCCGGCGTGTGCTGCGAGCGCCTGGTGGGGGACTGGCCGGGGGCCGGCTGCTGGTCACGGTTCCGGCCTTCATGTTCCTGTGGAGCAAGAATGACGTGCTGAACATGCACCAGCGGCGCTACAGCCGGCCCGAACTCAAGGCTAAGCTGGAGCAGCACGGCTTTCGCGTGCTGCGCATCTCCTACAACAACTTCTTCGTGTTCCCGCTGGCGGCCGCGCTGATCCTGCTGCGCCGCGGTCGCGCCGAGCCTGAGCTGGCCTCGCCGCACTTTGACGAAGAGGCTTACCAGGTAGAGATGGAGCCGGCGCCGCCGCTGTTGAACGCGCTCCTGACGTGGGTGGGCAAGCTGGAGGTGGCCCTGCTGCGACGGGTCAATCTGCCCTTCGGGACCTCCATCATCGCGATTGCTGAGAAGGTCTGATGGCCGTGCGTCCGGTACAGTCCGCCGGACTGTATCGGCCACACGGCTGGGCCCTACCAGGGGAGTTCGAGCAAAGCCGCCAGATCTTCAGCCGTGTGCGTCCCGCGCACGCGCACACGCTTCAACTCGAAGATGTCCGCGAGGGTGTGGGTTGCGCCCTGCTGCGTGGTCAGCCCACCCCAATAATGCGCGGACGCGAAGACAGCGATGGTGCGCGCGTCGTAGCTGCCGGAGGGGTAGGCCACCCAGCGCGGATGGTAGCCCAGATGTTCCTCGATGGCCTCTTTGCTGCCCAGCGCCTGCCAGACGAGATAATCCACGGACTGGCCTGCCAGGGAGGGATGGTCACGGCTGTGCGACCCAAAGCGCTGCCCTGTGGCGGCCATCTCCTCGATTTGCGGCCAGGTCATATAGCCGGGGCGTGACGCATTGACCCAATCCGTGACAATGAAAAAAGTCGCTGTCACGCCCCGTTTCTTTAAGATGGGAAATGCGTTGATGTAGTTATCTTCGTAACCATCGTCGAAGGTCAGGATGACCGGCTTCTCCGGCAAGGGTCGCCCAAGGGTCAGCGCATAGAGCAGGTCATCGAGCGTCACCACAACATAACCAGCTGCCTGCAGATGGGTCAGGTGCTCGTCCAGTTGGGCCGGTGTCACCGACAGATCCCGGCGGTAAATGTCCGCGCCGGCGGGCGGCTCCGAGACATAGTGATACATGAGGATGGGCACGCGTAGTTGGCGCGCGGTCCCGTCAGGCGTCGGCCAGGGTGTGGGTGTCGCGCTGGGCGTGGGCGTGGCTGATGCCGTCGGTGTTGGCGTGACCGTCAACGTTGCGGTCGCCGTGTGGGTAGCTGCTGCGGTCGGTGTGGCCAAGACAGTAGCTGTGTCCGTTGCGACTGGTGTGGCCGAGACAGCCGAGGTTCCAGGCACATTGAGTGTCCGAGTGGCCGGTGGTGCTGTCGCGCGGCCGGCCGGATTGCGACCTGCGAGGTCGCCGCCGGCCGCGCACGCAGCACTGACCGCGAGCACGCCCAGCCATACCAGCCACCGCTTCACCCAATCCAAGCGCAACTTTGCCACGCCTTCCTGTTATGCTATGTGAACGAGGATAACCGAGGGCAGGTCAGGTGTCAAAACTGTGTTGCCCGGCCTGCGCTGCGCAAAATGTAGCGGAACAAGTTTAGCCGCTATTGCCAAGAAAGATGGGATTTCGTCATTGTATTTGGCGATAAATAGAGTTGACAACGCTTTATTTCTGTTGTATACTATACTTGACCTTGAAATATTTGCCAGCCATGTCTGCGTTTGAATCCTGAGAAGCTTGGCAAAGCAATCTGATTTTACAACCGGGTGTGACGCAGCGCGCCCTGGTCGATTGCTGTTCTACCTGCCTTCAGTCGAAGGTAGTTTTTGAATTGAGCTTCGGCATCCGGTCCGAGGCTGAAGACCCCTAAGAGGTGAGACATGTTCAGAGAGCAGATCCGAAAGCACTACGACCACCTGTCGCGCAGCTATCGTCGAGTTGCCGACTTCATCCTCAGCGACTATCGGACTGCAGCGTTTATGACCGCGGCGGCCCTCGCCGATGCCGTGGACGTTGACACCACGACCGTTGTGCGCTTTGCGCAACGGCTGGGATATCCCGGCTTTCCCGAGCTCATTGAGGATATCCAGGACCAGGTCAAGCTCGAACTCAGCCAGACGTATGCGACGCCCGAGGAAGAAGGCGGGCTCCATGCCAAGGTGCAGACGTTGGTCGCGAAGGACCGAGCCAACCTGGAAAAGGCCCTGGCCCACAATACCCTGGACACCCTGGAAAACATCCTGGATATGCTGCGCGCCGCGCCGCGCATCATCGTGCTCGGTGAATCCTATGCCGCGCCGGTGGCGGAGTCGTTCGCAGGTATGCTTCGTGAAGCAGCGCTGCCTGTCGTTTTTGCCAGCGGCGATGTGTATGAGCGCGCCGCGATGTTAGGTCACCTGGTCCGTAAGGAAGTTGTGATCGGCATGACACCCGTGGAAGGCCCGTCGGGCGTGGCGCGTGTCTTGCGATATGCGCGCGCCGGCGGTGCGCTGACTCTGGCCTGCACCCCCAGCCTGAGCAGCCAGGCGGCCCGGGCCGCCGAACACCTGCTGTATGCGCCGGGCGAGACTGACGCCCCGCTGTTCAGCCTGACCGGGCTCTATTCACTCTGTACTGCTATCGCCCAGACGCTCGTCAGCCTGCAGGCTGAGGCGTCTACCAAGCGTGCCGCAGAAATTGCTCACGCGCTCGAAGCGTTATCTTAGCTGTTGCCCTTGTGCCCGTAGCCTGACGGCCGCGGGCACAAGGTGCTCGTGATTGTTCGCCTCATCAACCCAAATCCTTTCCCCCGGAGGATGTCGTGTATCAGGAACGAATACGTGCCCTATATGATCAGTTTTCGCCCGGCTACCGGCGGATCGCTGATTATGTTCTCGAGCATTATCAGGATGCCGCGTTCATGACCGCGGCGGAGATTGCCCGCAACGTCCAGGTAGATACAGCTCTCGTCGTTCGTTTTGCTCAACGCCTGGGTTATCCTGGTTTCCCTGAGCTCATTGAGGAAGTGCAGAGCGACGTCAAGCAGGACCTGCGTCGGGTCTATGAGCCGCCGGAGGGCGACAATGCCCCCGCGCATGTGTTTCGCCGCAACCTTCTGCAGGACCGCAATAACATCGATTACCTGCTCCTTCACCTGGATGACGACGATATTCTCAGGGTGGTCGATCTCCTGGCCTCCGCGCCGCGCATTTTCGTCGGCGGAGAGGGCAGCGCAGCTTATTTGGCCGAAGCCTTTGTCTTACGTCTGCTGTCGCTCGGCCTGCCTGCTCATGCCATCAACATAGACCTGCCCGGGCAAGCTGCCGTTGCGTCCTCAATCCGGCCGAATGATGTCTTTGTTGGCATCGGCATGACGGCTCTGACACCCGGCGTGGCTGTTTTGCTCAAATCCGCGCGCAATCTGGGCGCGCAGACCATCGGCATCATGGCCTCGGTCACGCATCCGATTGCCGGTGCCGCGGAGCACATCCTGCACGCTCCCGTGCGGACGGTCGGCGTAGCTCCCTCGTGGACCGCGCTCGCCTGTGTCCTGCATGCCCTGACGCAAGTGCTGGCGGGGTGTCGCGGTGAGCCCACGCAGGAATGGATCGGGCGGACGGACACATTCATGCGCAGCTATGCGGATGCACTGCGCCAACAACTGGTGAGTACCCGCGACAGCATTGCCGAGTATACCGCCATCCCGCTCAACGTCGTGCCACAGGGCGAGACGCCCAGCTAAGGGACGGCAGCCGGCTTCGGGCCTGCGGCATCATCTCCGGTGGCAACACTGCCATCTACCAGCGCGCCGAGCGTCAGTCCCGCAAGGATGAAGCTCAGGTAGTTCTCGTTGAGGAAGCGCGAGACGAAGAAGAAAGCCAACAGCCACAGGCTGTAGCCCCACAGTACACGAGCCGGCGTATTCACGCCGGCTTGCTTTTTGAGCAGCGCCGCCAGCAATGCGCTCCCGACCACCAGTTCGGGGATCCAGAAGGGCCAGTAGGCAAAGCGATCGCTGACCCAGCCGGCTGCCAGCAGCAGGTTGGAGGCGCCCCAGCCCCAGATCTGGTATGCGGTGTCCGAGGTGCCGGCAGACCAGCGCCAGACATCGTCAATCATGGCTGTGGGCTGCCACAGGAAGTAAGGGCCGATAATGACCAGGGCCGTTGCCAGCGCGGGCCAGCCCGCCCGCAGTGCCCGGCCTGCCCAGGCCAGGGGCCGGCGCCAGAGGTCGCGCGGGTCGCCGCCGGCCAGCAGCATGAAGTAGAAGGGCGCCAGGAACCAGGCCGTCGGTTTGCTGGCACAGGCGAGGCCGAAGGCGACCGCGGCCCCGGCTTGCCAGAGAGCGCGGGGGTGGCCCAGGGCCGCGCGACGTACGCTGTGTCGCCAGAGGAAGAGGCTGAGGACAATCCAGGCCAGGACGAAGCTGTCGTTCTGGCCGTAAATCAGGTCGGACCCCAGCAGCGGATTCAGTCCCAGGAGTATCAGCATCAGCCGCTGCCGTTCCGCCGAGACGGTCAGTCTTGTTGCCAGCACCAGGGTCAGGGCGAAGAGCAGCAGATAGACGAACCGCTGGTCATACCAGCCCAGCAAGGCCTCGCTTGCCAGCTTGAACGGTGCAGAAAACAGGAACGTCCACGGCAGGTACGGGTAGTGATAGAGCGCGGTGCGGAACTCGTTGATGCCCCATTCCGCCATCGGGGTCTGCGTGTAATCCTCTACGTAGGGGTTGCGTCCCGCCAGCAGATAGTCGATGGTCACCTCGGTCTGAATTACGCCGCCATCGTGGCTGTAGGAGGCCGGGCCGCTCTGCTGGCGCAGCAGGGTCAGCTTGAGGCTGGACGCAAACACCGTGAGCAGGATGATGCCCCAGATGAGTGCCAGCTTCGTCCTGTGGCGGGCGCGGCCCGGCTGCATAAACTCAGAGACCAGCAGGTAGCCGAGGAGGCACGCGAGCGCGGCCACGATGAGCAGCAGCCCAATGGGGTCCACCGTCTGCTGCTGGGCCAACAAGGCCATCGCGTCGGGCGAGAGCAGGCTCCCCAGCCATGGGTGCCGCGCGACGTCGTTCTGTCTCAGCGGCAGCACCGCAGCCTCCGCCAGCGTGTCGAGCCGGATGCGCGCGACGGTCAGCACCGCCAGCAGCAGGCCATCCAGATGGCGGCCATCTGGGTGGCTGGGGGACGGCGATGGCGAGGATGAGGCCACAGGCACGTGAGTCATGGCGCTATTATAGCGCAAGGCCCTTGTCATTTCCATTCGCAAGCTTTATAATCATCAGTACGGCCCGCGAGCCGGTACAGCGCATGAGTGAGGCCACCATGGACGAAAAACTGGACTATCTGTCGGATGTAGACCTTTTCCGCGACCTGTCGGACCGGGACATGGTTGAGCTTGACCGCATGACCACGATTACCAACGTGCCACGCGGCCGTGTCTTCTACCAACCTGAAGATGTCGGAGAGGTGCTATTCCTGATCAAGGAGGGCCGCGTCCAGTTATACCGCATCTCGCCGGAAGGCAAGAAGCTGGTGATCGCCACATTAGGCCCCGGCACGCTCTTCGGGGAGATGGCGCTTCTGGGCCAGGCGATGCACAACGCGTTTGCCGAGGCGCTCGATGACTGCCTGATTCTGGTGATGAGCCGGGCCGACCTGGAGCGCTTGATTCTCAACAAGCCTGTCGTCGGGCTGCGGATGCTGGAGATTACCGGGCGGCGTCTCAATGATGCCGAGTCCCGGCTGGAAGACATGGCCTTCAAGGGCATCCCCGCGCGGCTGGCTTCGCTGTTGATTCGGCTGGCAAACGAACGCGGCGCCAATGATATTGTCGGCCTGACGCATCAGGACCTGGCGGAAACCATCGGCACTTATCGGGAGACCGCGACCCAGGTGCTCAACGACATGAAGACGCAGGGCTTGATTGACATCGGACGCAAGCGCATCGACATTCTGGACATGGAACGCCTGGCCGAGGTCGCCCGCAGCTAGTTGCATCTGTATCCATCGTGCGCTGTTTGACAAACAGTACAACCAGGATTAGAATTTCGTCAGCCACAAGACGAACGGGGCCTGGTCGCCGCGTTGCGTATCTCACAGCACCCCCCACTTTCAGGAGGAAACGAAATGACCCATGTGATTTTTGACCTGTGCATTCGCGACGGGGCATGCGCAGAGGTTTGCCCGGTGGAATGCATCGTACCCGGTGAGCCAGAGGACGAATGGCCCTGGTTCTACATCGATCCCGACACCTGCATCGACTGCGGCGCGTGCGTGCCTGAATGCCCGGTGGACGCGATCCGGGCTGAGGATGATCTTAAGATCGAGTTCCCGCAGTATGTTGCGTCCATCGAGTTGAATGCCGAATACTTCCACAGCGGCCCCGGCTACCCCAAGAAGTGAAATCATAGACGGGGAAATATTGCCATCTCCGTTCAGGCCCCTGCTCCGGCAGGGGCTTGCTTTTATGGATGGGTGATTGGCAACCACAACGGCGTATCCTGAGCGGCTGGGCGACGCAACCTGGACAACCGCAGGCCGCCAGTCGAAGGATGTCGTTTTCAGGCAGGCAAGGAACGGTGAGCGCGTGAGCGAGCAAGCGGAGCGGATGTATCCATCTCGGCCTCTCGTAGGTGTCGGCGCCGTGGTCTGGGATGGCGCGCGGGTGCTGTTGATCCGGCGGGGACATCCGCCCGCAGCCGGCGCCTGGTCGCTGCCGGGCGGGTTGATCGAGCTTGGCGAGGCAGCCGCGCACGCGGTGCAGCGCGAGGTGCGCGAAGAGTGCGGCCTGGAAGTTGCTGTCGGGCCGGTGCTGGGCGTCTTCGAGCCGGTGCAGCGCGACGAGCAGGAGCACGTGGTCTACCATTTCGTCGTGATCGACTTCCTGGCCCACTGCATCTCAGGCGAGGCGCAGGCCGGCGATGATGCGGATGAGGTGCGCTGGGTTGCGCCGGACGAGCTCGCCTCCTACCCGCTGACCGAGGCCGTGCGCCAGATGATTGCGCGGGCGCTGGAGCTGGCCCGGAGCGCATAGCAGGGTTCTAGTGGCGCATGGCGCCTGCCACAGGCTGTTATTCGGGGAGGCATAGCGTGTCTCAATACATGCTCGATGGCGAGCATCTGACCATTGAAGCCGTATGGGCTGTCGCTCATGCGCAGGACGAGGCGGTGCTGGGCCTGACGCCGGAAGCCGAGGCGCGCGTCAACCGGGCGCGGGCTGCAGTCGAGCAGTTCGTCGCGGATGGGCGCATCATCTACGGCATCACGACCGGCTTCGGCGCGTTCAAGGACCGCGTCATCCCGGCCGACCAGGTGCGCGAGCTGCAGCGCAACATCGTCATGAGCCACGCGGTTGGGGTAGGTGCACCGTTCGAGACGCCGGTCGTGCGCGCGATGATGTTGATTCGCGCCAACACTCTGGCGAAGGGTCATTCGGGCATCCGCCTGGCGACGCTGCACCTCTTGCTGGATATGCTGGCGCGCGGCGTCCATCCCATCGTCCCCATCCAGGGCTCGCTCGGTGCGTCGGGCGACCTCGCGCCGCTGGCCCACATCGCCCTCACGATGATTGGCCTGGGCGAGGCGGAATATCGCGGGGAGCGGCTGCCCGGCGACGAAGCCCTTCGCCGGGCCGGGCTGGCGCCGGTGGCGCTGGAGGCCAAGGAAGGGCTGGCCCTGACCAACGGCACCGCGCTGATGGCCGCGCTCGGCAGCCTGGCGGTTATAGAAGCAGAGAACGCGGCCCGCTGTGCAGACGTGGCAGGCGCGTTGAGCCTTGAGGCGCTGCACGGGACCTTGTGGGCGCTGGATCCGCGCATCCACGCGGCTCGTCCGCATCCCCGGCAGACCGAATGCGCCGCACACCTGCGCGAGCTGCTGGCCGGTTCCACCTTCGTCCGCCCGCCCGATCACCCCGACGTGCAGGACGCTTACACACTCCGCTGCATCCCACAGGTCCACGGCGCCTGTCACGACGCCATCAAGTACGCGCGCTGGGTCGTGGAAATCGAGCTGAACAGTGCGACCGACAACCCTCTCATCTTCTGGGAGGCTGACGGCACGCCCATCGCCATCAGCGGCGGTAACTTCCACGGTGAACCGCTCGCCATTGCCTTCGATTACCTGGGACTGGGGCTCACAGAGCTGGGTAACATTGCGGAGCGTCGCCTGACGCGACTGACCGATGGCAGCAGCAACCGCCACGTGCTGCCCGATTTCCTGACCGAAAGTGGCGGCCTCAACTCCGGCTTCATGCTCACACAGTACACCGCAGCCGCGCTGGCCTCCGAAAACAAGGCGCTCGTGCATCCGGCCAGCGCAGACACCATCCCGACCTCTGCCAACTGGGAGGACCACGTCTCCAACGGGCCGATTGCCGGACGGCAGGCGCGGCAGATTATCGGCAACGTGCAGCGGATTGTCGCCATCGAGTTGCTGGCCGCGGCCCAGGCCATCGATTTCCGCCGCGCGGCTCTGCCCGATGCGCAGCTCGGTCGCGGCACACGCGCCGCATTTGAGCTGATTCGCAGCCACGTGCCGTTCATCGAGCGCGATGTCGTAATGTACCCGCATATGGACGCGGTGCACCGGCTGGTCATGGATGGGACGCTGCGGCAGGCCGTGGACGCGGCTCTGGCGACGGGTCACGCGCCACTACCCTCTATTGAGAACACCTGACATACCCCGATGGAGGTGCATATGTCACGCACGATTCGCGCACCGCGCGGCACCCAACTGACCTGCAAGAACTGGCTCATCGAGGCGGCTTACCGGATGCTCCAGAACAACCTGGACCCGGAGGTCGCGGGCGATCCCGAACACCTGATCGTGTACGGCGGCCGCGGCAAGGCTGCCCGCAACTGGGCCTCCTTCGATGCCATCCTGGAGTCGCTGCGCAATTTGGAGCCGGACGAAACGCTCCTGGTCCAGTCCGGCAAGCCCGTCGCGGTATTCCGGACGCACGAGGACGCACCACGCGTGCTCATCGCCAACTCCAACATCGTGCCGCATTGGGCCACGCAGGCGAACTTCGACCGCTGGGAGGCCGAGGGCCTGATCATGTTCGGCCAGATGACCGCAGGGAGCTGGATCTATATCGGCACGCAGGGCATCCTGCAGGGCACCTATGAGACGTTCGGGAGCCTGGCGCGGCAGGAAGGCTGGGGCTCACTCAGGGGCAAGCTGGTGCTGACCGCAGGCCTGGGCGAGATGGGCGGCGCACAGCCGCTGGCTGTCACCATGAACGGGGGTGTGGCGCTTGTCGTCGAGGTGGACCCGTGGCGCATCGAGCGGCGGCTGCAGCATCGCTACCTCGATGTAGCGACCGATAACCTGGAAGAGGCGATGACGTGGGCCGAGGAGGCGCGCGCCCGCGGCGAGGCCAAGTCCATCGGCCTGCTGGGCAACGCCGCCGAGGTGCTGCCGGAGTTGGTCGCGCGCGGGGTGCGGCCGGATGTCGTCACCGACCAGACGAGCGCACACGACCCGCTGATGGGCTACATCCCGGCCGGCCTGAGTATGGCCGCGGCCGCGGAACTGCGCCAGGTCGATGCCGACCGGTACCAGGCACAGGCGATGGCGAGCATGGCCGCGCATGTGCAGGCGATGCTGGACTTCCGGGCTGCCGGGTCAGTCGTGTTCGACTACGGCAACAACCTGCGCCAGCGCGCCTATGACTACGGCGTCAAGGATGCCTTTGCCTATCCCGGCTTCGTCCCCGCATACATCCGCCCACTGTTCTGCGAAGGCTCCGGCCCGTTCCGCTGGGTTGCGTTGAGCGGTGACCCGCAGGACATCTATGAGACCGACCGCATCATCCTGGACCTGTTCCCCGAGAACGAGCACCTGCGGCGCTGGATCACCATGGCCCAGGAGCGGATCGCCTGGCAGGGCTTGCCCGCGCGCATCTGCTGGCTGAAGTACGGGGAACGGGCGCGGGCCGGGCTGGCCTTTAACGAGGCCGTGGCTGCGGGCCGCGTGAGCGCTCCCATCGTCATCGGCCGTGATCACCTCGACGCAGGCAGCGTTGCCAGCCCGAATCGCGAGACGGAGGCGATGCGCGACGGTTCTGACGCGATCTCCGACTGGCCCATCCTCAACGCGCTCATCAATGCGGTGGGCGGCGCGACGTGGGTCAGCTTCCACCACGGCGGCGGCGTCGGCATCGGCTACAGCCAGCACGCCGGCCAGGTCACGGTGGCAGACGGCACGCCCGCGGCTGCGGCCCGGCTCCACCGCGTGCTGACGACCGATCCCGGCATGGGCATCGTGCGGCATGCGGATGCGGGCTACCCGGAGGCCATCGCGGCCGCGCAGCGCATGGGCGTGAAGATTCCGATGCTGCCCTGACAGCGGAATCTATGGGAACTGCGGAGTGGAGCATCCCCGGATGCGGAACGGCCTTGCCGAGAAACTTTCTCTCTCTCCAGTCGTAATGAATGACAGATGGGCCGGATGGATCGGTCTGTCTGCCAACGGAGGAGAGCTATGAGAAGTAATCGCACGCTGTGGATTGTCCTGCTGCTGGCAGTGCTGGCGGTCTGCTGTTTCGTTGCAAGCCTGGGCGGTCTCGTGCTCGCCCGCAACCTGCAGCGCGGGGCGAACTGGGTCTGGAGCGCCAACAACGAGGTGACTGCCACAGTTGCCAGTACGCTGGAGGTGAGCGACCCGGCCAGTCTGGAAGTTGACCTGCCAGTGGGCAGTCTCACCGTCCGCACCGGCAGGCCCGGCCAGATGACGGTCGAGGCCACGAAGCGCGCGTGGGGCCGGAATGACGCCGAAGCGCAGCGTACGCTGAATCGCATCGATGTGACCATCGAGCCGGCCGCTGGGGGCGTGCGGGTTGTAGTCATGGGGCCGGATTGGCAGGACGGGGCGAGCGCGACCCCCCGCACCCCCCAAGTGGACGTGGTGGTGACGGTGCCCGAGCAGACACAGCTTGACCTGAAGGTCGGCGTGGGCCAACTTGCGGTGAACGGCGTGCGCGGCGATGTGCAGATCACAGCCGACGTGGGCGAAGTCGAACTGACGGATGTGCAGCCGGTGGCCGCGCTGGAGGTGGAATCGCGGGTCGCCAGCATCCGGTTCGCAGGCACGTTAACAACCGGCGCCACGTACCGGATGACCAGCGACGTGGGACGCATCCTGCTGCAACTGCCGCGTGAGAGCGCGTTCCATATCGAAGCGCGCAGCGATATCGGTGATGCAACCGTGGACTTCGATGTCGTCGGCCAGCAAGAGCGGCCCGGTTTTACGGGGAAGGAGATCACCGGGCAGGTTGGGGAGCCCGGCGGCACCGAGCTTTTCCTGCGCTCACGGGTGGGTGATATCCAAGTGCAGCAGGCGCCCTGACGCCCGCGGGACGGTTGGCATAACATACCTTAACGACCTGGCACGCGCTCTAAATTTAAGGTCGGGTTCGCGCGCAGTTTCTGCGCCTTCCTACTGTGGTCTGCGGGAAAGCTGCCACAACCGGTCGCGTAGAACAGTAGTGCGCGCGACGGCCGGACTACATAAGCATCAGCAAGGCAGCAGTTGGCGGTTTACTGCTGCCTTGCCTCCTCCGGACACCTTTGCTAGAATGCCCCCCGCATTAGGATGCACAATCGATACCGGATCCGCACCTCCAGCTTGGGTGCTACAGCTTGTGATGAGTTCCTCTGATTTTCTGCTGTGGGCGGCCCACCTGCCGTCCTGACTTAAACGAACGCGGTCGTTTTCTTGTAGGGGCATGAATCCGGATGCTTGCACGCCTCGCGTGTCAGGCGGGCTTCGATTTGGTCTGCTACCGTCATTCGTAGGTGGGCTTTAGGCCAGCTTTGACCGGTCCGGTTGTTGCGGACTCGGGTTCGACGTTTTGCCGTTGAGTAACTTGGGGTAATGGTGATTGCCATGTGTGCCGTTGAAGTGCCGACAAACAGATCCGCCAGGGATGTCTGGGACACCGCGCGCAGCCAGTTGCGGCTGCAGTTGCCCCGGAGCACCTACGAGACATGGGTTCGGGACACCGAGTGCCTGGCCCATGAGGACGGAGCTTTTGTGATCGGAGTCGGCAACGCGTACGCGAAGGATTGGCTCTCGCTCCGGCTCCGCCCCCTGATCAAACGCACGCTGACCGGCATCGTGGGCCGGACGGTGGAGGTTACGTTTGTGGTTCAGGCCACGCCGGTGGCAGATGACCCGGACGCGCCGCCGGTTCCGCTGCTCGCATATGAGACCCAGGCCGAGCCTGCGCCCGCCGAGCCGAAGGCGACGTATGGGGCCGACCTGAGTGCGCGCTATAGCTTCGACACCTTCATTGTAGGGCCGTCCAACCGTATGGCGCATGCCTCTGCGCTGGCCGTCTCCGAGCGTCCCGGCACAGCATACAACCCGCTCTTCCTCTATGGCGGCAGCGGGCTGGGCAAGACTCACTTGTTGCAGGCCATCGGTCACACCGTGCAGACAATGGGCAAGCGTGTATTGTATGTCACGTCGGAAGTCTTCACCAACGACCTCATCAACGCCATCCGCATGCAATCCACCGACCAGTTCCGGGCGAAGTACCGTACGATCGACGTGTTGCTGCTGGATGATGTCCATTTCATTGCGGGCAAGGAGCAAACGCAGGAGGAGTTCTTCCACACCTTCAATGCGCTCCACGCGGCCAACCGCCAGATTGTGATGACCAGCGACCGCCCGCCCCAGGCCATTCCGACCCTGGAGGAGCGGCTGCGCTCGCGCTTCGGCTGGGGCATGATTGCGGATATCCAGCCGCCCAACCTGGAGACGCGTATCGCCATCCTGCAGGCGAAGGCGGCTTCGCTGGGGCGGGATGTGCCGAACGATATTTTGCACCTGATTGCACAGCGCGCCTATCGCAACATCCGCGACCTGGAGGGCGCGCTGAATAAGGTGCTGGCGCATGCCGAGTTCTTCCACCGGCCGCTCAATGCGGGGCTGGTGGAAGATGCGCTGGCCTATCTGGCCCCCGCTCAGAGCAAGCTCAGCCTCGACGCAATCCTCGATGTTGCCGCCGAGTACTTCGGCGTCACGGTCGAGGACCTGAAAGGCCGCAACCGCAGCGCGCGCATTGCATTGCAACGCCAGGTGGTCATGCACGTCATGCGGGAGGAAACGGGCGCCTCGCTGCCGCAGATCGCATTGGTCCTGGGCGGGCGTGACCACACGACTGTCTTGCACGGCTGTGAGCGGGTGAGCAGCGAGCTGGACAACGACCCCGATCTTGCCCGCACCGTGAACGACCTGCGCAACCGGCTGTATGAGCCGGTGCGCGTCCGCCAGAACGGGCACGCGCGCGCCTGATATACGCACGACTATAAAAGCCACCTGGGGGTCTCTGCACGGCTGACGGCAGACATCCCCAGGTGGCTTTTAAGGCATTTCTGTGGATAACTGGCCCCTTTCGTGTGGATAACCGGGGCGCTGTGTGGATAAGTCTTGACATGCAGGGCAGCATTAGGCTTCGAGACAGGGGCGGCCCCTACCCCTAGTGGGCCACGTTTAGACGCTAGTTCGGGCCATTGTGGATACTTTCAGCGCCGCGGTACCTCGCCCAGCACCGGCAGCCCTAGTTCCTCCAGGTCACGCCGCTCACGCACCGAAGTATCGAGGTAATCCAGCAGGAAGGTCAGGCCGATGCCTGCGGCCAGGGCCAGCAGTACGCGCAGCGGCAGGTCAAGCTGCTCGCGCGCCGGGCGGCCCACCGCGCTGACCGACGGCGCGTCGATGAGCCGGATATCGGCTTCTTCCGCGCTGAACTGGCCGAAGAACTCCGCGCTGCCCTCGGTCAGCGTGGCTGCAACTGCGTTTGCGATGGCCGCCAGCACGTCCGCATCGGGCCAGGTCACATGAACCGTCAGGATGCGGTGCAATTTGCCGGGCTGCGTGCTGGCCCCGATGGCGCCGGGCGCTACGGTGATGCCTTGTCCAGCCAGCCGCTCGCTCACGGCCGCGGCAAATGCGCTGCTGCGCACGATTTCGCCCAGGTCGTCCACCAGGTATTCTGAAGTCAGCAGGGTGTAGTAGCGGTCGTAGGTGTAGACGCCGGGGATGCGCTCGGGCTGGACGCCGACGTTGAAGCGCATCGAGGCCGCGTACACCGGTGGCCGGGGCTGCCAGGGCCGCTGCATGACCAGGGTCAGGGCCGCGACCGCCAGCGCCAGCCCCACGGGCAGCCACCAGCGCCGCATGATAATGTTCCAGTAGGCACGCAGCTCCATTAGACCGTCCTTGCAATATACTCGCCCAGCTCGCGCTCGAACCGCTCCCGGCTGAAGCGTTCGGCGTTAGTGCGACACGCAGCCGCGTCATAGGCCCCCGGGTCGAACTGGCTGAGCACCTGCATCAGGGCTGCCGGTGTCTGTTCGGCAAAGAACTCGCCGGTGCAGCCGGGGATGACCGTGTCCAGCGCACCGCCGCCGCGGAATGCGATGACCGGCCGGCCCGCAGCCTGGGCTTCCAGCGGCGCGATGCCGAAATCCTCCAGGCCGGGGAAGATGAAGGCCCGTGCGCCGCGGTAGAGCTGTGCCAGTTCATCGGCGGGCACGCGGCCCAGGAACGTCACGGTCGGCCCGGCCACCTGCTCCAGCGCAGAGCGGTCGCGACCGGCCCCGTAGACGAACAGCTTTAGCCCCAGCTCTGAGCAGGCCCGCACGGCCAGGTCCAACCGCTTGTAGGGAATCAGCCGGCCGCCGGCCAGGAAGTAGTCGCCGGCCGGTCCACCGTCCGGCCGGAACTGCGCGATGTCCACGGGCGGATAGATGATGGCGCTCTCGCGGCCGTAGAACCGGCGGATGCGCTCCTGGATCTCGCTCGAAATCGCAATGAAGTGATGGACACGCTGGGCCGCGGCATAGTCCCACCGCCGCAGCGCGGCGATCAACGGCCGCAGCAGCCGGTCCAGCGTCGGGCGGATGGCTTCACGCTGCCGGTAGGTGTCATATTGCCAAAGAAAGCGGGTCGGCGTCAGGCAGTAGCAGATGTGCGTGCCGCCCGGCGGCGGCTGCACGCCGTGGCAGAAGCCGCTCTTGTTGCTCACCACCAGGTCATAGCCCTGCAGGTTCACCCGGCTGAATGCCAGCGGATAGACCGGCAGGTAGACCTGGTGGTGGGCCATCACCCCGGGGAGCCGCTGCATGAAGCTAGGCCGGATATCCCATGCCTGGTAGGCGGGCGGCATCCTCGCAGGTGCGTAGATGCTGGTGAAGACCGGCGCGGCCGGGAACATGCTCACTAGCACTTCCAGCACGTACTCTGCGCCGCCGACCTGGTTCAGCCAGTCATGGACAAGGGCAACTTTCATTCAGCGGGCGACGGCTCCTCTGGAGCTATCGGCTCCCCGGGAGCCACGGGCTCCGGTGGAGCTACGGGCTCCTGTGGAGCTACGGGCTCCTGTGGAGCCACGGGCGTCTCAGATGCCGGCTCTTCAGCGGCCGGGGCACGGCGCACGGCGCTCAACGCCTGCGTCAGGCGCATGAGCGCCACCTTGTTGCCCTTCCCGCAGTGGGGACACAGCACGAGCGCGTGTTTCTTGCCTTCGGCCTGCTGCAGGTAACCCTGCACTTCTTCAACTGCCGGCGTAAAGCGCCGTCTGCATTTGTCACAAGTTATCGCAAGCATGGTGTTCCCTTCTTCGGTTTAGGGCTGAGCTTCCGTCTCTGCCTCGGCCTGCACGGCCGGCACAGGGAACCGTTCAGAAAGCGCAACGAAGCTCTCGGGTTCGCCCAGGATGGACCAGTCCAATACGCTGGTGAGCTGCGTGTCCATGACGCCAGGCACGGTGCGAATCCAGCTCATGACATAGCCCGTAAGAGCTGCGGTGCGCTCACCCAGCAGCAGGATCAGCAGGTCGGCATCGGCCCGGTGGAAGAGCTTGAGCACCCAGACAACGGTCACCTGCTCATGCGCGGGCAGGCTGACGAGCGCCTGGAACGCTTCACGGTCGCGGCCCGGTTGAAGCTTAACGAGCACAGTCGCGGCCGCGCGGCGATCCCACCCGGTCTCCATCAATGAGACATCCAGCATGGGGTCGGCATACACGACCCCATCGAACGCCAGTTGCGCGGAAGTGCCGCGCACGCCCGGCACAGTCCGGATGACGTCGATCAGGAAGTTATCCAGCTCGGCCAGGTCATGGATCACGCAGACGACGCGCAGGTCTGCGCGTTCACGTAGCCAATTGACCCACAAAACCGTAAGGCAGGGCTCGCAGTGATGCCTGAGGTTGGCGAGGAGGCCCTCTCGCGCAAGTTCGTCCTGGCCGCTGATGATGTCGATGTCAATGACGGCCAATGTTGGTTCCATGCTGTCCTCCCTACACGACTTACACACTTACGGATCTATCTTAGCATGGGATGGCCCTGGAGACCAAAGGCGTCTCTGAGGTTTGGCGCAGTTTTCGGCGCTGGCTAAAGGATGCTATAATACGTTCAGCAATCAGCAGCGGCTCCGTCCTCACGCCGCCGCTTCAGAAGGAGCAGCACGGTGACACGTGTGAGTTTCGATCTCCAATTGACAGCCCTGCAGGAGCGCCTCGTCAGCCTCGGTTCGATGGTGGCACAGGCCCAGGAACAGGCCGTGCGCGCGCTGGCAGAACGCGATGGGCAGCTGGCTCAGGAGCTTATCGCGGCAGATCAAAGCATCAACAGGGCCCAGCATGAGATCGAAGAGCAATGCCTTCTGCTGATCGCCAGTCAGCAGCCTGTTGCGCGCGACCTCCGGCTGATTTTCTCCATCTCGTCGATTGCGTGGGAACTGGAGCGGATGGCCGACCACGCCAAGGGCATCGCCGTCATTGCGGTGCGGCTCGCCGACCAACCCATGTTGAAGCCGTTGATTGACGTGCCGCGCATGGCCGAAATCGGCCGCGAACTGCTGCACGGACAGCTTGACGCATTCCTGCGCGGCGATGTGGACGCAGCCCGCGCGCTGGCCGCGCGTGACAGCGAGATTGACCAGCTCAACGACCAGGTTTACCGCGAGCTGCTGATGATTATGATGACCGACCCGCGCACCATCACCCGTGCAACCTACCTGCTATGGGTGGCGCACAACCTCGAACGGTTTGCTGACCGCACAACCAATATCGGTGAGCGCGTGGTCTTCCTGCGAACCAATGCCATCGTCGAACTGGACGAATAGGCTTGCACGATACGAGGGGCTGTGCCGTCTCTGCGGAGGCGGCGCTCCATCGCCTCAAATAGCTTCCCATCCTTGCTTCCTGGACGGAGACACATGGACCTAACCCAACTCAGCCAGATGGTGGCCTGGCTCGATGAAGAGCACCGCCGCGATCGTGAGGAAATTGCCAAGCTGGACCAGCGCCTGCAGAGCCTGGCGATCGAGCGCCAGGAGCAAGCCCGCCGCATACAGGACCTGGAGGGCCGGCTCGCAAGCACACAGGCGCAACTCACGCGCTTCACGCAGATCGAGCAGTCGCTTCAGCAGCTTCGAAGCGAGGTCGTGGTCATGCTGGATAAGCAGACCGAGGCCCGCGTGCAAGCCGAGCGTGAATCTGAGCGCGCTCGCCTGTCCGACCGTGAGGCTCTCGGCCGCGGGGTGGCGGAAGTGCGCAAGGAACTGACGCGCATTCCCCGGCTGGAGGAAGAGCTGGTCACGCGGCAGGCCGAGGATCAGCGGCTCGGTGAAATGCTGCTGGCGCTGCGCCAGTCGGTCGCGAATGTCAGCAAGGAAATTGACGACCGCACGCGCAGTCTGCCGTACATGATCGAGCAGCGCGCGCAGGACAACAAACGCATCGCCCAGCTGCAGGGTGAGCACGTTGACCTCATGAAACGCACGGAGCTGATCGGCACACGCATGCCGCCCGTCGAGGAGCGCGTCCAGCGGCTGGAGCGTGACCTGCAGAAGATTCAGCCGATCCCCGAAGCGCTGCGCCAGGAGCAGCAGGTGTTCATCGAGGCGCAGAAGCTGGGTGAGGTCGAACGTAGCCGGCAGATGACCGTCTGGGAGCAGGAATTCGTCGACCAGCGGACGCTCATCGAGAAGCAGGCCGTGCGTCTCCGCGAGTTCGAGACGCGCCATGAGGCGGTCGGCCGGACGCTGAAGGCGCTCGAGGAATTCCAGGCCCAGGTGGTGCACAGCCAGAAGCAGGTATCTGAACTGCAGCGTTTGGCTGAAGAACGACAACGGAAGGAACTGGCCGAGTGGCAGGGCGAGAATGAGCAACGGTGGAAGAAAGAGACCCTGCGCTGGGACTACACCATCCAGGAACAGCAGAAGGTCAACCAGAAGGTGATCGAGCGCTTCCCGCCCCTCGAGAAGCAGCTTACCCAGCTTCTCCGTGAAGTCGAAGCCCTGTGGCGGGCCTATGAAGGGCAGGGCAGCCTGCAGTTGCAGAACGCACAGCGGTTGCTGGATTCCATCAGCGGGTCGCTCGCCTCTCGTCCCAAGGCTGAGTAACTCCCAGGCTTGTGATTCGCAGGCGACGAAAGCAGGCGCTCCTGCCTCTTCGTCGCCTGTGTTTATGGAGGCTCCTATGCGTGTCATCGGCACTGCCGGGCATGTTGACCATGGCAAATCAACGCTCGTCCGCGCGCTGACCGGCATCGATCCGGACCGGCTGCGCGAGGAAAAGGAGCGCGAGATGACGATCGATCTGGGCTTTGCCTGGCTCACCCTGCCGCCTGCGCGCAGCGACGCTGCGGATGGGTCGGGGCTTCCCGCTGATTCTGCCGGCGCCGAAACGGTCGGCGCCGAAACGGTCGGCGTCATCGACGTGCCGGGCCACATCGACTTCATCAAGAACATGCTGGCGGGCGTGGGCGGGATTGACGCCGCGCTGTTCGTCGTCGCCGCGGACGAGGGCGTCATGCCTCAGACGCGCGAGCATCTTGCGATCCTCGACCTCCTGCAAATCCCCGCGGGCGTAGTCGCGCTGACCAAAACCGACACCATCACTGAAGAAGGCTGGCTGGAGCTGGTCGAGGCGGACCTGCGCGAGGCGCTCCAGGGGACGGCGCTGGCAGACGCGGCGATTGTGCCCGTATCTGCGCGGGCGGGGACGGGATTGGCAGAGCTTCGGCAGGCGCTTGCGGATGCGCTGGCAACCGTGCCTCCGCGCCGCGATAAGGCGCAGCCGCGGCTGCCGATTGACCGGGTGTTCACCGTGGCTGGGTTCGGCACCGTCGTGACGGGCACGCTCAGCGACGGGCATTTCCGCGTGGGCGACGAGGTGGAGATCCTCCCCGGCGGGCTGACCGCGCGCATTCGCGGGCTGCAAACGCACAGGAAGGCGGTGGATCTGGCGCTGCCGGGGAGCCGCCTCGCGATCAACCTGACCGGTGTGCATCCCGACGACCTGCAGCGCGGTATGGTGGTTGCCAAACCCGGCACGGTGCAGCCGACTACGATGGTCGATGTGCGGCTGCGGATGGTGCGCGGGGATGCGTCTCTGCCGCCCCTGCGCCACAGCCAACCCGTAGACTTCTTCAGCGGCGCGGCGGAGGTCCCCGGCCGCGCCCGTCTTCTCAGCGCGGAACAGCTCAGTGAGGGGCAGACCGGTTGGGTCCAGGTCGTGCTGGCTGCGCCTGTGGTCGTCGCGGCGGGCGACCGGTTCATCATCCGGCAGGCGTCGCCCAGCCTGACGCTCGGCGGCGGGACAGTCGTCAACCCGCACCCGCGGCGGCGCTGGCGGCGGCTCCAGCCGGACGTGCTGGTGCAGCTTGAAACGCTCGCCCGCGGCACGCCGGAAGACCTGGTGCTGCACGGCCTGGCGCGGCAGGAACCGGCCGCATTCAAGGCGGTCGTCGAAGCCTCCGGGCTGGACGCGGCAGGAGCGGACCCGGTGCCGGCGAGCATGGTCGCCGGCGGACAGCTCATTCCGTTGGGCCCCGTGCAGCTGCCCTTGAGCAAGAGCCTGACCCCGGTCATTTCGCTCGGCGGTTGGGGTCTGCTGGCTGCCCGCATGGCGGATACGCTGGCCGATTTTCACACACAGTACCCGCTGCGCCCAGGCATGGCGCGGGAGGAACTCAAGAGCCGCCTCCAGGGCCGTGACCGGTGGTCGGGCAAGCTGTACAACGAGCTGCTGGGGCGCGCGGTCAGCGAGGGCGTGCTGGTGGAGCGCGCGGAGTACCTGGCGCGGCCCGGCCACGAGATCGTCTTCACCCCCGCGCAGCGGCCCCGGGTCGACGCGCTGCTGGCCGCGTTCCGGCGCCAGCCCTACACGCCGCCCTCGATGGCCGAGAGTGTTGCCATGACAGACCCGGAGATGATCAGCGCGTTGATGTATCAGGGTGTGCTGGTGCGGTTGAGCGAGGACGTGCTGCTGCTGCGGGAAACCTACGACGACATGGTGGCCGGCATCATCAGCCATATCAAGACGCACGGCAGCATGACGGTCGCCCAGGTGCGCGACCGCTACAACACGAGCCGCAAGTATGCGCTGGCGCTGATGGAGCGGCTGGACGAGCAGAAGATCACTCGTCGCGTGGGGGATGAACGGGTGTTGCGGTAGCCGTATATCGCCGTCTATCGCCCATGCAACGATCTGAGAAGAGGGTAACGCACGATGAAGGGTTATGAGCCGGTCATGAGCTTCGGCGCGGATGTCGCCACGACGTACCGGGATGTCGAGCGTGGGGACGAGCGCGCGGCCGTCGCGTTTCTGGAACGGCTGGCCGGCGGTGGTCCGGCATTGGAGCTGGCTATCGGCGCCGGACGGATTGCGCTGCCGCTGGCTGCACGGGGCGTGCGCGTCGATGGCATCGATATCTCACCCGCCATGCTCGCTCAGCTAAAGAGCAAACCGGGTGGCTCTGAGCTCTCGGTCACGGTCGGGGACTTTGCCGATGTATCCGTGCCGGGCAGCTATCGCCTGATCTATATCGTGTGGAATACGCTTTTCAACCTGCTCACCCAGGACGATCAGGTGCGGTGCTTCGAGAACGTGGCCACCCACCTCACCGACGATGGTTCCTTCGTGATCGAGACTTATGTGCCGGCTTTCCTTTACCGGCTGCAGAACGAGCAGTATGTGGAGGCCGAAGCGATCGAGGTCGCTGAGGTGCGGCTCGATGTCTTGCGCCATGATGCGGCGACACAGGTGATCGAGGAGAGCCATGTGTCGCTTTCGCCTGCCGGCGTGCACCTGAACCCCGTGGTCCAGCGGTATGCCTGGCCTGCCGAGCTCGACTTGATGGCGCGCCTCGCCGGGCTGCGTCTGAAGAACCGCTGGGGCGGCTGGAGTGAAGAACCGTTTGCCGCAACCAGCAGCATGCACGTCTCCGTGTATGGCCGCTGATATGTAGCGTCGGGCCTTGTGCCCGTCCTGGCGCCAACGCGGCTACGCCCACAAGGGGCCACGCTACGTTCCTCAAGATCAGCGTGGCGGTGTACTAGCTTCCGGCCCGCCAGACGACCTTCCCGTCCAGCACGGTCATCGCCACCGGCGCATCGCGGATGGTCATCGGGTCCGCTTCGAAGATATTGGCCCCCAGCACCACCAGGTCCGCCACCTTCCCCGGCGTGATGCTGCCGCGGTAACTTTCTTCCCCCGCGGCATAGGCCGGCCAGTAGGTGTACGCGTCCACCGCCTCGGCCACCGTGATGCGCTCCTGCGGCTGCCACCCGTCAGGGCCGGGCGTGCCGTCCGCGCGGCGGCGCGTCACAGCCGCGTGGATGCCGGTGAGCGGCGCATGCGGCTCGATCGGCCCATCCGAGCCGAACACAAGATGCGCACCGGAGTCAAGCAGGCTGCGGAATGCATAGGCGCCGGGCGCGCGCTCCGGCCCCCAGAAACGGTTCACGATCAGCATATCCGATGTTGCGTGGATGGGCTGGACCGACGCGAGCACATCCAGCCCCGCCAGCCGCGGCAGGTCCGCCGGGTGGATCACCTGCACATGCTCGATGCGATGGCGGAGGTGCGGTGCGCTGCCGTGCAGCGCCTCCTGCCGCCGCACCTCGGCCAGGACGTTCAGCACGTCGCGGTTGGCGCGGTCACCGATCGCATGGATGGTAAGGCTGAGGCCCGCGGCTGATGCCGCGAGCGCCAGCTCCAGCATTTCCTCCGGGTCGGTGGTCGGCACGCCCCAGTTGTCCGGCTCGCCGGTAAACGGCTGCAGCATGCTGGCCGTGCGGTTGCCGAGCGCGCCGTCCGCGAACATCTTGATGCCGCCCACGCGCAGCCACGCATCACCCAGTCCGCTGCGCAGGCCGAGCGCCGCCGCATGGGGGAGATTGCAGACGGGAATGTGCTGCACGACGCGCAGCCCGAGCCGCCCTTCGCTGCGGAGCGCCTGGTACGTGCGGAAGGACAGGCCCTCGCACGAGTCATTGGCGTTGTGCAGAGCTACGATACCGGTCTGCCACATGCCCGGCGTCGCGGCCCGGACTGCCGCGATGGTGTCTGCTACTTCCGGTTTCGGATAGGTCCGCGCCACCAGGTCGGCCGCGTTTTCGTGCAGCACCCCCGTGGGTTCGCCATCTGCGTCCCGTTCGATGACGCCGCCCGGTACGTCCGGGGTCGCCGCGGTGATGCCTGCCCGCCGCAACGCCGCGCTGTTGACCCACACTGCGTGCATCGCCTTGCTGTCCAGCGCGACAGGGGTGTCGGGCGCGGCCGCGTCCAGGATGCGGCGGTGGGGAAGGCTGCCGTCGGCCCAGATGTTGACGTTCCAGCCGCCGCCGCGCACCCACCCGCCGCCGGCGTCCTGGCGGCGCTGCGCCAGCGCGGCATCCACCATGCCCGCAACCTCGTGGGCCGAGACAGCATCGGTGGCATCCACCTGCACCGCGCGCAGCGCCAGCTCGATGAAATGGACGTGGCTCTCGGTGAAGCCGGGCAGCAGCAGGTGGCCGGCGAGGTCAACTAGCTCGGTCTGCGGCCCGCGCAGGTCGGCCAGCTCCGCTGCGGAGCCAACGGCCAGGATACGCCCGTCGCGCACGGCGACGGCCTCGGCCCAGCGAAGGCCGGCGGGATCGGCGGTATAGACAGGGCCGCCGGTGAAGAGCAGGTCAGCGTAGAGAGGGCGGGCGGTCATCACTCGTTCCCCACAATCCGTTCGTAGATGGTCTGCAATTCCTCGTCCGAGTAGAAGGAGATGACCAGGCGACCGCCGCGGCGGCCGCGCGTAAGTGCAACTTTCGTGCCGAGTGCGCCGCGGAAGGCGTCCTCGAGCTGGCGGGTCAGGGGATCGGGGGGCGCAGCGTCCTCCGCTTCACCAGCTGCCTCATTCTGTTGCGCCGCGAGAAGGCGCCGGACCAGTTCCTCGGTCTGGCGGACGTTCAACCCGCGTGTTGTCACCTGCTCCGCGGCCCGTTCGATGAGCGTGTCGTCATCCAGCCCCAGCAGCGCGCGGGCATGGCCCTCGGTGAGCTCCCCCTCCGAGAGCAGCGCCTTGACCGCATCGGGCAGCCGCAGCAGGCGCAGCGCATTCGCGACCGTCACCCGGTTGCGGCCCACGCGGTCGGCCACTTCCTGCTGGCTCAGCCGGAAATCCTCGATGAGCGCATGGTAGGCTTCCGCCTCCTCCAGCGCGTTGAGGTCCGCGCGCTGGATGTTCTCCACGAGCGCAATCTCGAGCAACTGCTGAGGGGTCGCCTCTTTGATGAGCACCGGCACGGTCGGCAGTCCGGCCAATTGCGCGGCCCGCCAGCGCCGCTCACCTGCAATGAGCTGATACGGCACGCGGTCGGTTGGCCGGCCGCGGGTGACGATGAGCGGCTGGAGCATCCCGTGTTCGCGGATGGAGGCGGCCAGCTCGTTCAGCGATTCCGGGGCAATCTTGCCGCGCGGCTGGCGTGGGTTGGGGACGATCTCGCCCACCGGGACCTGGAGGATGCCCGGCGCTGGCTGAGTCCCTTCTTCCGACGGCTCATTGGCCCGGCTCCCCTGCGGAATGAGCGCACCCAGGCCCCGGCCCAGTCCACGTGTTGGTTGTGGCATGTCAACCTCCTGCCTCACACCGCGGTTCCACTCAGGAATTGTCGCATAGGGCCATGTGCCCGTGAGAACGCCCGCAAGGGGCTACGCGACCCTTTTCTGAATCGACCCTAAGATCGCTTCCCGCTCCAGCAACTCCTGCGCCAGCGCCTGGTAGGCCAGCGCGCCGGCAGATTGCGGCGCATAGTTCATGATGGTGCGCCCGTAGCTGGGCGCTTCGCTCAGGCGGATACTGCGCGGAATGACGGTACGGAAAGTCTGCTCGCTGAAATGGGTGCGCACTTCGTTGGCGACCTGTTCGGCCAGGTTGGTGCGCGAGTCGAACATGGTCAGAATCAGGCCGCTGATATAGAGCTGCGGGTTGAGGTTCTCGCGCACGAGTTGGATGGTCTGCCACAGCCGGCCCAGTCCCTCCAGAGCCAGATATTCGCACTGGATGGGCACGATGACGCCGTCGGTGGCACAGGTCAGCGCGTTCAGAGTCAACAGGCCGAGACTGGGCGGGCAATCCACCAGGACGTGGTCATACTGCTCGCTCACACCATCCAGCGCGCGACGCAGCAGGTGTTCGCGGGCCAGCATGGAGACCATCTCCACTTCCGCGCCGGCCAGTGCCGGGGCGCTGGGCGCCAGGGCCAGCCCGGGCAGGTCGGTGGACATGATGATGTCGGTCAGCGGCACGCGGCGCACGAGGACATCGTAGAGGGAAGCCGGCAGGGTTGTCGCATCCACGCCCAGGCTGCTGGTCGCATTGGCCTGCGGGTCGGAATCGATGAGCAGCACGCGTCGCCCGGCATCGGCCAGATACGCGGCCAGGTTGACCGCGGTGGTAGTCTTGCCGACGCCGCCCTTTTGGTTGGCGAATGCGTAGATGCGCGTCATGTCGCTTGCTGTCTCAACCAGGCATCAACCTGCGCCCGCTCCGGGATGGCGTCCATCCCCGGAGCTTCGATGGACATCGACGCGACGATGTTGGCGAAGCGCGCAGCGGCCAACGGGTCGCCCGTCTCGCTGAGGTGAATGAGAAACGATGTGGCAAAGACGTCGCCTGCTCCCGTCGGGTCCACTTCCTGAGCGGCACGCGGGCGAATATGGTAGCTATGGCCGCCGGTATAGATCCAGGCGCCGTGATAGCCGTCGGTTACAACCAGCAGTTTCGTCTGCTCTGCCAGGTCCTTCAGATACGCGTCATCGCCGCCGACATCCTCACGGCTCAGGATGACGGCATCCGCATGGCGCAGGAACGGGGCCGCGTTGTGCCAGCCCGCTGGGCGGACGTGCCCTGCCTCATCCCATTGGCGCATCCAGCCCTGGGGTGTGATGCCGACAAGGGAGTTGGGAAAGACGTCAGCCCACTCGGTCGGAATCTCGCGGGCAATCGGCCCCAGCAGGACGATGGCCGCGGCGCGCCACTCGTCGGGCAGCTCGTCAGGCGCGATCGGATCGGCCAGGGCCTCGAGGATTTGGGTGCGTTGGCCGCCATGATAGATATTCGTAAAGGTCGTGCTGACGGGCGAAGGCAGCAGCCGGATCGGAATCCCTGCCAGCGGGCTGCCTGGGGGGGCGACGTGGTAGCCGCGCGTGGCGGTGTCCGCGCCGTCGTGCAACAACTCGGCTGAGCCACGGGTGACGATGGCTGGCTGGTGGCCCAGTCGCCGCGCGGTGACGGCTGCAAAAGACACGGTGCCGCCGAGGCGGAATCCCTCAGGGGTGCGGTCATGGGTGATGTGGCCGATTGTCAGGAAATCTATGGGCACGCGAGACCTCTTGTAAGGGTAGCTGGGGTCTATTGTAACACAGCGGGTGGACTGCATGAAAACGCCGGCCCTTTTAGCTAAGGGCCGGCGCGGTGAACACAGGGTTATGGCTGTCGCAGCCTGCAGTTCCAGCCGGGACAGAATGAGCGGCGAATCGCGCTACCTCACGCGAGGCCAGCCTGCACGGCAGGGTCAGCTGCGCTTCGGGACGATGGTGACCTTGCGGCGGTCGCCCTCACCCACGCTCTCCGTGGTTACGGAGGGGTGTTCGCGCAGGGCGATGTGGATGATGCGGCGTTCGGCTGGCGGCATCGGCTCCAGCGAGACTGTGCGGTTGGTCTGCATAGCCTGTTCCGCCATGCGCAGCGCCAGCTTGCGCAGCGCCTCTGCGCGCTTGGCGCGATAGCCGTTGACATCCACCACAAAGGACGTCCGCATGTGCACTTGCTGGTTCACCATCAGGCGGGTCAGGAATTCGAGCGCCGACAGCGTTTCATTCTGGCGGCCGATCAAGGCGCCCAAATCCTCGCCCTGGATATTCAGGACCAGCACGGACTCGTCTTCTTCGTCCGTTTCCGCTTCGCTCTGCGCCACGACCTCGACCGTGGCGCGCAGGTTCATGCGTTCCAGCAGGCCCGCGAGAATCTCCCGGCCTTTCTGCGCTGCAACCATGGCCTTGTCATCACCTACCGCCAGGGGGCGATTCTCAGGCTGGCGTGGGGCGACCTTGGGCTGAGGCGTCGGCGTGGCTACGGGCTTTGGTTCGGTACGCGCAGGCGCGGGCCGGGCCGGCTCTGCGACAGGCGGAGCGGGCTGGCGGACCGGGGCTGCGGCCTTCGGCGCCGGCCGTTCAGGCCGGATGGCCGTCAGGCGCACGACGGCATCTTCAGCGCCGATGCCCAATACCCCGCGGCTGCCTGGCCGCACGACCTCGATTTCGACCTCTTCACGCGACACGCGCAGCGCGGCCAATCCCGCGCTGATAGCTGCCTCGATTGTTTTTCCGCGGAATTCTCCGCTGCGTTCGTTATCTGAGATCATTCCTGTAACTACCTCAAATCACATGACACTGGCCGCTGCGGGCTCTATTTGCGGCGCTTGCGCCGCTTGACCTGCCGTTCGGGCTCAGTCGGCATCACCGAAGGACCGCCAGCGGTGACCGCGACCGACGCTGCGTCAGGCTTGCGCAGGAACGCGAACCAATCGCCCAAGCCGCCCCATCCGGTGATGAAGTACTGCTGGATCATGCCCAGGATGTTCGATACGGTCCAGTAGAGGGTCAGGCCGGAAGGCAGCCCCAGGGTGATGTAGCCGAACATGATGGGCATGAACAGCATCATCTGGCCCATCATCCGCGCCTGCGCGTCTTGTTGGCCGCTCTTCGGGTCTTTACGCGGCTGCGACATCTTCTGGAGCAGCATCTGCGTGATGAGCATGACGACGGGCAGGCTGAAATAGGTGATCAGCTTGCCCCAGTTGCCCTCCGTGAAGCTCGAGCCAATCCAGCTGGTGCCGACCTCCAGGGAAGGATAGGATAGGTCCGGAATCCAGAAGAAGCGCGCGTTGGTCAACTCGTTGACGCTGGGGTTCGCCAGGATATACAGCGCCTGATAAAGTGCGAACAGCACGGGCATCTGGATGAGCAGGGGTAGACATCCGCCCATCGGATTGATGCCAGATTCCTTGTAGAGCTTCATCTGCTCTTCGGAAAGCTTCTGGCGATCCTTGCCGTACTTCTCCTGCAATTCACGGAGCTTGGGCTGGAGTTCCTGCTGCGCTTTGGTGGACTGAAGCTGCTTGAGGGTCAGCGGCAGGGTGACAAGCTTGATGGCAATCGTGAAGATGATGATCGCCCAGCCCCAGCTATAGGGAATCCCAATGGATTCGAGGCCGTTGTTGAGGGCGATGAGCAGCTTCGCCACGAGGTAGACGAGGGTGTTCCACACACCTGATGGGTTGTTGAGATCGACATCACCTTGCGGCAGGGTGCATCCTGAGAGGATCATGGTCGCCATGACCATGACCGCCAGCAAGAGCAAGGTTCGGCGCTTTTTATTCACGCTCTTAGAAACTCCTGATAGTTAGGGCACAGGATCGTAACCGCCGGGGGTCCAGGGGTTACATCTGACAATGCGCCGCACGCCCATCCAGCCACCACGTAAGGCCCCGTATTTCTCGATCGCCTCGTAGGTATACTCCGAACAGCTCGGGTAGAAGCGGCAGGAGGGCGGTAACGCTGGTGAAATCCAGCGTCTATAAAACCGGATCAGTGTCAGGAACAGACTTTTGACCATCGTTTACTAGCAAGCGTGCCCGCCGCAACAGGCGGGCACAAGCACTCTGCAACTCGGCAAACTCCGCACGGGTGACCCCTGAGCGGGCGATCCAAACCAGGTCATATCCCGGCTCAACCAGTTCCCACATCAGTCGCACCGCCTCACGCATCCGGCGGCGCACCCTGTTCCGTTCCACCGCATTCCCGATTCGCTTACTGACCGTGAATCCACACCGGCTGACAGACAACCCGTTGGGCAGGTAACAGAGCACCATCAATGGGTGCGCACAGCTTGTGCCTTCCTGCCTCACTTGCCGGAATCGCGCCTTGTCGCTCAGCCGATACCGGCGTTCCACCGTGATGCTCGCACCCTAGACCGTGAGTCGCTTACGGCCTCTCGCCCGGCGTGCCTTCAGCACGCGCCGGCCTACATGGGTGCTCATGCGGCTGAAAAAGCCGTGCACGCGCGCCCGGCGGCGGCTCTTCGGTTGATACGTTCGCTTGGTTGACATGAATTAGAACTCCTGACATTGTATCAGTTTGATTGCAGACAGAAAAAGCAGGCGAGACAGACGTTGGGTCTCACCCGCTCAAGCTGTACAATTATATTAGGTCCGGGCGTCTGTGTCAAATTCATCTTGACCTGCTGACCGGCAGGCGCGTGACCAGCAGGCTGACGCCGCCCATCGTGACGGTTACGAGACCGATAATGACCATCACACGGGGGATGCCGATGGCATCGGCCAGGCCGCCGAAGCCGAGCAACGGCGGGATGCCGAGGAGGTTGTTGAGCATGAACTGGAGCGACAGCACCCGCCCGCGCATCTCGGGCGGCGTCTCCTGCTGCACGGAGGTCTGCGCGAGGATGTTGACAATCGCCAGGCTGACGCCGAGGACGAGGCCCAGGATCATTGTGACAGTCGTCAGGCTGAACGCGGCCTGCGGATAGACGGCGAGCAGCGGCTGCAGCAGGCGGTGATAGTCCAGGCTGACCCAGCCCAGTCCCGCGAAGGCCAGCCCACCCAGCGCAAGCCCCAGGTGTTGAAAGCCGATGCGGCGCAGCAGGTGGCCCCAGCGGCCCGTTGCAGCCGTGGCCAGCAGCATCCCCAGGCCCGCGGGCGCGAAGACGATGATGGCGTTCTCCGGCTCCATGCCCAGGACGCGGGCGGCATACCCCGGAGCCAGCATCGCCAGCAGGATGATGATGGTGGAAATCGTGAGCAGCTGCACCAGGTTGGCCTGCAGCCGGCGGTGGCCGGAGAGGAAGCGCAGGGCCTCGCGCAGGTCGGCCCACAGGGCCTGCCAGATAGAGGCCGCGTTGGCGGTCCCGTGTTCAAGGGGAACATCCCGCGGCAGCCGCGTCAGCAGCAGCGTGGCCCCCAGGTACATGGCCGCAATCAGCGCGAACCCGCCCTCGATCCGAAGCAGGCTGATGGCGAGCGGCCCCAACACGACCAGCCCCAGCACCTGCGACATGATGAGCGTCAGTGTGAAGAGCGAGTTTGCGGCGAGCAGGTGTTGCTCTCCGACGAGGGTCGGGATGGTTGCGCCTTCCGCGGGGGCGAAAAACTGGGCGACGGTTGAAGTCAGGAAGGTGATGAAATAGATGGACAGCAGTTGCCACGTCCCCGCGGGCAATTGGAGGATCAGGATGTAGCCGAGGGCAAAGAAGACGCGCACGAGGTTCGAGCCGACCATGATCCACTTGCGCGGCAGACGATCCACCGTCACGCCGGCGATTGGGCTGAGGAACACGCCGGGCAGGGAGAAAGCCAGGATGGTCAGGCCGAGGTGGATGGTGGAGCCGGTCAATTTTTCGACCAACACCAACTGGACGAAGGTGATGGCGTGCTGGGCCACAAGCGCGAGCAGTTGGGCCACCCAAAGCACGCGGAAGTAGCGGTTGGCGAGCACGGGACGGAAGCCGCGGCCGGTCATCTGAGACATGCCCGTCAGCCGTCGAATCGTTCGGTAGGCCCGCCGGAGAAGGGGCCGTCGTCTTGCATGTCGAAGGGATTGCGCGCGGGTTCCGGGCCGGGCCGGAGCAGGGCTTTCACCTGGCGCAAGAACTGGCTGCGCGGAAGCAGGACCCGCCGGGTGCACTTCAGACAGCGGATGCCGATGTCTGCGCCCAGCCGCACGACCTCCCACTGGTCATTGCCGCAGGGGTGCGCCTTGCGCATCCGCACGACATCGCCCAGGCGAACCTCGTGATACGAAGGATCGGGCATACGATATCCTATGCTGCCAGCACGTCCAGCAGGTCGGCGCCGTACTCCTCCAGCTTCCAGGGCCCGAGAATTTCCAGTCCGGCGAGCTCGTCCAGAGTCGCGGGCGCGGCGCGTGCAATCGCCATGAGCGCATCGTTGGTGAGCACCACGTCGGCCTCCACCCCACGCTCGGCAGCACGAGTCGAGCGCCACGTGCGCAACCGGTCGAAGCGCGCAGCCACGTTTGGATCGGGACGGCCATTGCCGCCGCGCTGCCGCACGGGCGGCTGGGGCGGCGGCGCATTCTGCGCCCGCTCGATAACGGCGAGCAGGCTGTCTCCATAGTGGTCCACCTGTCGCTCACTGAGCTGCAGGTCGCTGAGGTGCCGCGGCTGGCGTTGGCTGAGCCGCAGGAGTGAGTTATCACCGATGATCTTGAACGGCGGGCGGTTGGCCGCGCGCGCCTGGCTATCCCGCCAGAGGTACAGCTCACGCAGCACGGCTAGCTCGGAGGGCCGCAGGTCGCGCGCGCCCTTGATGCGCCAGAATCCGTCGGGGTCGAACGGCTTCTCGACGTAGCTCACTTCGGCCAGGGAGGCCAGGCTCTCCTGGGCCTCGCGCCAGCGGCCCCGGCGTTGCAGCTCGGCAGTGAGCAGGTCGCGCAGGGGCAGCAGGTAGTGGCTGTCGAACCGGGCATAGCTGAGCTGCGCCCTGCTGAGGGGGCGTTGGCCCCAGTCCGTCAACTGCGTTCGCTTGTCGAGCGTGACGCCGAAGTGCTTTTCGAGCAGCGCGGCTAGGCTGACCTGTCGCCAGCCGAGAATTCGGGCCGCGACCATCGTGTCGAACAGGTTGGCGAAGCTGAAGCCGAAATCGCGCTTCAGCGTAATGATGTCGTTCTCTGCCGCGTGGAACACCTTTTGGTACCCCGGATCGGCCAGCAGCGCGCCCAGCGGCTCCAGGTCGGGCACGCGCAGCGGGTCCACGAGGTAGTCCATGTCGGGCAGGCTGATCTGGATGAGGCAGACCCGGTAGAAGTAGCGGTAGAGGCTATCGGATTCCGTGTCGAGCGCGAGCGCAGGCTGCTCGCGCAACGCAGCCATCATTTGGTCAAACGAGGCGCGCGAATCCACGAGCACTGCGGGCGGCAAGCGCCGCTCCTCGCCGGTCTGTGGAACAAGTTGTGAGTATTCGTTCGTATCTGTCATGCAACTCTGGTCTGTCTGGATTTTAGTCAAACTTAATCTGGCTGAACCGCATCAGCTTGTCCCAGCGATGGGTCGCGACGACCTGGCGTATGGTCCCGGACTTGGAGCGCATCACGATGCTCGTGGTCCGTGCCCCGCCCCCGAAATACTGGACGCCGTCCAGCAACTCACCGCGGGTGATGCCGGTCGCGGCGAAGAAGACGTTGTCGCTGTCAATCAGGTCGCAGTGCGTCAGCACGCGGTCCAACTCTAGCCCCTGCTCCTGCGCCAGCCGCCGCTCGTCATCGTTGCGCGGCCAGAGCTTGCACTGGAGTGCGCCGCCGAGACACTGAATCGCCGCTGCGGTGATAACCGCCTCGGGCGAGCCGCCGATGCCGAACAGCGCATCGACGCCCGTGTCTGGCGTGCTGGCGCTGATGGCCGCGGAAATGTCCCCGTCTGCAATCAGCCGGATGCGCGCGCCGGTCTGCCGGATTTCGCGAATCAAGCCCACATGGCGCGGCCGGTCGAGAATCAGCACGGTCAAGTCATCTACGTCGCGGTGCTTGGCCTGCGCAATAGCCTGCAGATTGGTGGCCACCGGCGCATTGATGTCGATTACGTCCGCCGCCTTGGGGCCGACCGCGATTTTGTTCATGTAAAACAGGCTGCCCGGCGCATACATGGTGCCGCGCGGGGCAAGCGCCACCACGGCCAATGCACCGGAGCGGCCCGTGGCGGTGAGCGTGGTTCCATCGATCGGGTCTACTGCGATGTCCACCTCCGGCGGATTGCCGGTCCCCAGGTGTTCGCCGTTGTAGAGCATGGGCGCTTCGTCTTTCTCGCCCTCCCCGATAACTATGACGCCATCCATTTCAACTTCGTTCAATACGAGGCGCATGGCATCCACCGCGGCCTGGTCTGCCGCAATCTTGTCCCCGCGGCCCATCCAGCGACCGGCGGCCAGCGCAGCCGCCTCGGTCACGCGCACTAGATCCAATGCCAGATTCCGCTCGGGCAGCTCTGCCATCTGGAACCTCCTCCGACTCGATACATCTTCTGCGTCAAAAACACAGGCGCTATTGTAACATGCCGCAGCTCTGTGGCCTACTCCGCCTTTAGCACCCGGGTTCGTAGTGGGCGCTTGAGCGCCTCATCCCGCGCGGGCGCTGAAGCGCCTACGACGAACCTGCTCCTCACTCCGTCACAGTCCGGGCATCCACTGCACGGGCAACTGCCATTCCCTCTTCTTCGTTCACCCGGCTCAGGATCAGCCCGCCGACGATGAAAAAGACAATCAGCGAGACGATGCTCAGGCGGCTGCTGCCGAAGGCCTGGCCCACCAACGCGAAAAGCAGCGGGCCGAGCAGCCCTGCGAACTTCGAGCTCATGTCGTAGAAGCCGAAGAACTCCGCGGTCTGCGCCTTCGGAACCATGTTGCCGAACAGGGAGCGGCTCAATGCCTGGCTGCCACCCTGCACCAGCCCAACCATCACGGCCAGCAGCCAGAACTCGACCGCCGTCGCCATGAAATAACCCCAGATAGACACCAGGCAGTAGACGCCCAGGGCGACCAGGATGGCATTCTTGGCGTTGATGCGCTGCGCGACGCCGGCCAGCAGCCGCCGTCCTACGAAATGGGCCAGCAGGAAGGCCACGACTTGATTGACCAGCACGATGCCCACTGCCACCGGACCGCTCGTGACGCCGAACCGCGGGGCCAGGATGCCGATGAGGGGGATGGTGAACGCATTGTAGAGCACCATGCTCAGGAAAAAGGCCTGGTTGGGGTCTTCGCGCCGCGGCAGCCGGCCAAACAGCAGCGAGAACGGGATGCCGACGAACTGCGTCAACAGGAGCGCGCCGATCAGGTCGGTCTGCCCGATGCCGATTTCCGCGCCGTAGATGGTCGCCATTTTGATGATGGTGCCGATGCCGTCGTTATAGATCCAGAAGGCGATGATGAAGACGAGCAACTGGCGATAGAGGCGCAGCTCCCGGAAGGTTGTGACCAGCCGCGCAAAGCCGCCGCGCACCGGGTTGCCCGGCCGCTCCGCCTGCAGCCGCGTGCCCGGTGGCTCCGGCACATTGCGGAAGAGTGGAATCGAGAAGATGGCCCACCATACGCCGACACTGAACAGGCTGAGCCGGGTCGCCATCTCCGTGCCGCCGATACCGAAACGCGCACCCAGGGCCGTGATGCCCAGCACGTCGGGCATCTGGATCATCAGCACGTTGATCGCCAGCAGAATCCCGCCGCCCAGATAGCCCATCGCATACCCGCGCGCCGAGACCATGTCGATTTCGTCTGACCTGGCGATGTGGGGCAGCAGCGAATCGTAGAAGATGATGGAGCCGGAGAAGCCGATTTCACCGATAATGTAGAGCACCGCGGCCAGCAACCAGTTGCCGGTGCCGATGAAAACCATCAGCGCGGCGGCCAGGATGCCGGGCATGGCGAATGCAGCGAGAAAACGCTTCTTGGAACCGCTGTAATCGGCAATGGCCCCCAACACCGGCGCGGCTACGGCCACGAGCAACATGCCGATGGTGTTGATGACCCCCCAAGTGCTGCTCGCCTGCACGGGCGTCAGCACGCCTTTGGCGGCAACCGTGCTGAAGAACACCGGCAGTACTGCAGCCATCGCCGTGGTCGCAAAGGCCGAGTTGGCCCAGTCGTACATCACCCAGGAATTGACGATGCGGCGAGCCGATTTGGCTTGAGTCACGATTTACCCCCCGAGGCTGAAGATTGCGAAATAAGTGACCACCGGAAAGGTGAAGAGCAGGCTATCGAGCCGGTCGAGGACACCGCCGTGACCGGGAATCAGATGGCCGCTGTCCTTCGCCTGGGCTGTCCGCTTGAGGAGCGAGATAGCAAAGTCACCGAAGGGTGCGGCCAGTGCAACCAGCGCGGCCAACAGCAGCCCGCGTGTCGGGCCAATATCCAGCAACCACAGACCGAGCAACGGCCCCACGATGAGGATGGCGAACGTGCCGCCGGCCAGACCTTCCCATGATTTTTTGGGGCTGATCCGCGGCCACAGCTTGTGCCTGCCCAGCATGCTGCCGACAAAATAGGCCGCCGCGTCATAGATCCAGGTGAGCAGCAGCCCGGCCAGGGCCCAGCGCAGGCCATCCGGCAGGAGGCGCAGGGTGACGAAATGGCTGAGCAGGAACCCGAGATAGAGGGAAGATGCAGTGTTCATGGCCCACTGCTGCACCGGCTGGTCCGCTTTGTCATAGAGGGCGGCTACCAGCCCCAGTATGAGCAGCGCCGCCACCAGCGGGCGAAAGAGGTCCATGCGCAGGTGACCGCTCTGGCGGAAATAGGCTTCCAGCAGGGCAGCAACGATGAATGCCAGGCTGAGGAGGCGATCGGCTGACCACGCCGGGCGGCGCAACAGCCCGTTCATCTCTAGCCAGGCCAAGGCACCGGTCACGAGGATGATGCCGAGCCAGGGCAGGTCGCCCCAATAGAGAACCAGGGCGACTACGGGAACCACGATGATGGCGCTCAAGACGCGCGCGCGCAGCATGGCTGTCTCCGGGCGAATGGGGTTATTGAGTTGTGTCAGCGGAGGGGACTTTGCCGAACCGGCGCTCGCGTTGGCTATACTCGACCAGTGCCGCGGCCAGCTCGCCTTCATCGAAATCGGGCCAGAAGGTCGGTGTAGCATAGTATTCCGCGTATGCGGATTGCCACAGCAGGAAGTTGCTGAGGCGATACTCCCCGCCCGTGCGCACAATCAGGTCGGCGTCGGGCAGGCCACCGGTGTACAGGTAGTGCGAGATGAGTTCCTCGGTCACTTCCTCGGGCGTGTGACCGTCTCGCATGATGTGGCGGACGGCGTCCACGATTTCGGCGCGGCCCCCGTAGTTGAAGGCCACATTGAGCGTGATGCGGTCGTTGTCGCGCGTCATGGCGATCGCATCCTGGATATCGCGCACGAGATTGGGCGCAATCCCTTCCAGCCGGCCGCTATGGAGGATGCGCACCCCGTTGGCGTGCAGGTCCCGCGTCTCGCGACGGATAACCTGTCCCAGCAGGCTCATCAGCCCCGCGACTTCGTCGGCCGGGCGGCCCCAATTTTCCGTGGAGAAGGCGTAGATGGTGAGGGCTTTGATGCCGAAGTCGGTCGCCGCACGCAGGACGCGGCGGATGTTTTCCGTGCCGGCCTTGTGGCCTGCCAGCCGGGGCTGCCCGCGGCTCTGCGCCCACCGGCCGTTGCCATCCATGATGATGCCCACGTGGTAGGGGACGCGCGTGACTTCCGGGTAACGTTCACGCCAGGTTGGGCTCGGCATAAGGGCCTTTCAGACTGCGCAACGCCTAAGTGCAACCACGAAATAGACGGACCACGCAGAAGATCGGTTCTGCTTTTTTTGAAGGGCGCAGTCATCCTCCAGCTTCAGGTTAGTTGTACCTGGGCTGGTTGTGTCGGTCCATCGTTTCTCGCGTCATCCTTCGAGGATTTCGGCCTCTTTGGCCTTGCCGACTTCGTTGACCTGCTTAATGAAGTCGTCGGTCAAGTCCTGCACCTTCTTGCTGCCTTCTTCCTCGTCATCTTCGCTGATCAGCTTCTCCTTTTCGAGGTCGCGCAGCATATCGATGGCGTCACGGCGGATGTTGCGCACGGAAATGCGCGCCTCCTCGACCCGTTTCGCAACCTGTTTGCTCAGGTCGCGGCGGCGTTCTTCCGTCAGTTGCGGGATGACCAGCCGGATGACCTGGCCGTCATTATTGGGGTTAAGACCCAAGTCCGACTTCAGGATGGCCTTCTCGATGACGCTGATAGTCGAGCGATCCCAGGGGCGGATGACGAGCAGCCGCGGCTCCGGGGCAGTGACGCCGGCCAGTTGGTTCAGGCCGGTCGGCGTGCCATAGTAGTCCACCTTGACCCCTTCGAGTAAGGCGGGCGAGGCGCGGCCGGTGCGGATGCCCCGCAGATCGTTCTGCAGGGACTCAACGGTCTTGTGCATACGCTCGCGAGCATCTTGCAGAACATCTTTGATCACGAGACACTCCTTTTCCTAGTTGATGATCACGCGCTGACCAGCGTCCCGACCGTCTCACCGAGCACAGCTTGCTCGACAGCGCCCGGCTGCCAGAGGTCGAGCACTATAATCGGCATCTCATTGTCCATGCACAGCGTTAGCGCAGTGTTATCCATGACACCGACGCGCATGTTGAGGGCCTGGATGTAGGTGAGACGCTCAAATCGCTTGGCATCCGGGTTGCGCTTAGGATCTTTGTCGTAGACGCCATCCACTTTGGTCGCCTTGATGACGACTTCCGCGTGGATTTCCATGGCGCGCAACGCGGCGGCCGTATCAGTGGTGAAGTACGGATTGCCCGTACCCGCGGCCAGCAGGATGACGTAGCCCTTTTCCAGATGCCGGATGGCCCGACCGCGGATGTATGGCTCGGCTACGCTCTGCATTCCGATGGCTGTCATCACGCGCGGTTCGATGCCGAAGCGACGCAGGGCGTCGGCCAGGGCCAGGGCATTCATCACCGTCGCCAACATGCCCATGTGGTCGGCGGTGACATGCTCCATGCCGTGTTCCTGGCCGTCTTTCCCGCGCCAGAGGTTCCCCGCACCGATGACGACCGCGACTTCTGCGCCCATGTCCAGCAGGCGGCGAATCTTGCCGGCGACGATGTTGGCTTGATTGGGATCAATGCCAAAACCACCCTCGCCGGCCAGGGCCTCGCCCCCCAACTTCAGCAAAATGCGGCGATAGCGGAGAGCACTCATGCCGGCTCAGCCGCCGACTTCGAAGCGGCTGAAGCGCCGGACGACAATGTTTTCGCCCAGCTTCGCAATCGTCTGCGTAATCAGGTCCTTGATGCGTACGCCTTCATCCTTGATGAACGGCTGCTCGAGCAAGACGTTTTCCTCGTAGAACTTCGCCATCTTGCCTTCGATGATGCGCTCAGCAACCTCGGCCGGCTTGCTGGCATCGACCTCGGAGCGGAACTGCGTCCGCTGTTGTTCGGCCACGTCTGCCGGGATGTCCTCGATGCGTACGTAGGTGGGCCGGGCGGCCACAACCTGCATTGCCAGGTCCTTGCAGAGCGCCTGGAACTGCTCGGTGCGGGCCACGAAGTCGGACTCGCAGTTGACCTCGACCAGCCCGGCGACCTTGCTGCCCATGTGAATGTAATGGCCGATCAGCCCTTCGCGGGCCTCGCGGCTGGCTTTCTTGGCCGCAACGGCCATGCCCTTCTCGCGCAACAGCTCGGCTGCCTTGTTGAGGTCGCCCCCTGCCGTTTCCAGCGCTTTACGGCATTCCAAAACCCCTGCGCCGCTGAGCGCGCGCAGGTCCTTAACCATGGCTGCGGTGATTTCCACGCTGAACTCCTTAGTTCACTTCTTCCGCGTCGGTCGCTGCGGGTTCGGCCGGTTCAGTTACGGCCGATTCAGTGGCGGCCGGTTCAGGTGTGGCCGGTTCAGTTACGGCCGGTTCAGTGGCGACCGGTTCAGGTGTGGCCGGTTCAGTGCTCTCGGTCGCTGCGGGGACGGCTTCCTCGTCAAGACCCTGGGCCAGGCGTGCCAGTACGGACGGGCCAAGGTATTCCTCGGGCTCGCCTTCCGGGGTGTCCTGTTCCATCATATCCTGCACGGATACATAGGTCGGCTTCTCGTCGGCCAGTTCATCCGGCTCATAGTCCGCAGCCGCAGCCGCGCCGCGATCGGCCTCGTCGATCGTGCGCATCTGCAACCCCTCGATCACGGCGTCGGCCATCTTGCCGGCCATCAGCTTGATGGCGCGGATGGCGTCGTCGTTCGACGGAATGGGGTAAGTGATCGGGTCCGGGTCGCAGTTGGTATCGACCATCGCGACAATCGGGATATTCAGCTTGTTGGCCTCGGTGACCGCCAGCGACTCACGCATCACGTCGACGATGAAGATCATGTCGGGCAGGTGCGTCATGTTACGCAGGCCGCCGATGCGGGTGTTCAGACGTTGCAGCTCATTGCGCAGCAGCAGGGCTTCCTTTTTGGGCAGGCGGTCCAGCTCGCCGCGGGCCTCGCGGCGCTCCAGTTCCTGCATGTACTCGGTGCGCAGGCGAATGGTGCGGAAGTTGGTCAGCGTGCCGCCCAGCCACCGCTGCACGATGAAGGGCATGCCCGCACGCTCGGCTTCCTGCCGGATGGTTTCTTGCGCCTGCTTCTTGGTGCCGACGAACAGCACCAGTCCGCCCTCTCGCACGGTGTCACGGACGACGGTATAGGCGTTGTTGACCTGCCGCATGGTCTGCTGGAGGTCGATGATGTGAATGCCGTTGCGCTCGGTGAAGATGAACGTGCGCATCTTCGGATGCCAACGCCGCGTGCGGTGCCCAAAGTGGACGCCCGCTTCCAACAGCTGCTTCATGGAAATGACTGACACGGTATGTGGTTCTCCCTTTCCGTTTGATCTTCCGCCTGCGTGATTCCCTGGGACCCGGGCACATGCGGTGCATGTGCTTGGGGCACGGCCAGTTGGAACGCAGGCGTGTATAATTGGGCCAGTGGTCTAGCTACCGGCCCGACGTGTGAGTATACCATACAGCCCATGTGACAGCAAGAATTAGACGGGCGTTCGTTTGATAGAAAGCGCTTTGCTGCCGGCGCTACATCCGATTATCGGGCGAACCGAAGGTTCGCCTGCAGCCATTACGGCGCGGGTCAATGGCGCGGCGCTCACTGACCGGGCGCGAGCTTCGTGGTATCATCCTACCCATCCATACCATCTGCGGGGTGTGCCCGTGATCCCGCTGGGGGTTCCTTTGTCTGATCCAAAGTCCAACTTCGCCTGGAAAGCCGCCTGTTTGGTCGTTGCGGCGGTCATCCTGTTGAGCGGTGTGCTGCTGTCTGCGCAGGCGCAGTCGCCCGGCCCGGCCGGTAGTGCAGCGCTGGCCTGGCGCGTGCGCAGCCTCGACGCGCCCAAGTGGTTCGAGGACATGGGGCCGCGCAGTCTGGCTCTCGACGCGGCGGGCTGGCCGCATGTGGCCTACGGCGGAGACTACCTGTACTATGCCTGGTTCGACGGTATATTCTGGCAGCAGGTCGTCGTGGACGCCGGCCCGGGCGCAGGCCGGTACGCCGCGCTCAGACTCGATGCGACGGGCGCGCCCCACTTCCTCTATTACGACGCCGTGCGCAACGCGGTCAGCTATGCGACGCGCGAGGTCGCCGGCTGGCGCACGGAGACCGTGCAGGCGGGCGTGACGCTCGACGCTGCGCTGGGCTTCGCGCTCGACGCAGCCGGCACTGCGCATGCGGCCTACCGGGATGCGACGACGGGCTCGGTCGCCTACGCGCGCCGGGCGGCCGGCGGCTGGGTGCATGAATCTGTCGAGAAGGCAGCCGGCGGCGCGGTGGACCTCGCTTTAGTCGAGAGTACGCCGCACCTCGTCTACGGGACGGGTGCGCTCCGCCATGCGCAGCGCGACGCGGGCGGCTGGACCACCCAGACTGTCGACCCCGCGGGTGTCATGCTCGGCCGCTCCCTCGCAGTGGACAGCGGCGGCAGCCCGCAGGTGGCCTACACCGGCACGAATATCGGCGGCCGCGCCGAGCTGCGGCTGGCCCGGCTCACCCGCACCGGTTGGCTCGTCCAGGTCGTCGACACCGTTCTTCCGCATGAGGTCGGGTTCGAGCCGTCGCTGCGGCTGGATCGGCAGGACTACGCTCACATCAGCTACCGGGCCTACAACGGGCTGAAGTACGCGCGCTGGACGGGCAGCGCATGGTATCGTGTGGTCGTGGATGACGTAGAGAGTCGCGACACCTCGCTCGCACTGGACGCAGCGGGCACGCCCCACATCACCTACCGCCGCGGGCTGGAGCTGGTGTATGCCAGCCGCCCCGGCATCAACTGGGCCTTCCGCACGCTCGACACCGCGCGCACGACCGGCCTGTATACCGCGCTTGCGCTGGACGCCGGCGGCAACGCAGGGGACGAAGCTGGGGGCGCAGCCCACATCAGCTACCGCGATGCAGAGAGCGGCAGCCTGCGCTACGCGCGGCAGTCGGGCGAGACGTGGGCACTGCAAGTGGTCGACGCCACGCCGGGCCTGCCCGCATACACGGCCATCGCGCTGCAGGACGGCCAACCTCGCATCGTCTATTATCGCTACCCGGATGTGCAGACGCCCGGTCAGCTTCGCTATGCGGCGTGGACGGGCAGCCAATGGCAACTCACCACGATTGACGGCGACGTGGGCGCGCTGGATACCACAGGCCCGAAGCGGCCGGCATTGCGCTTCGATGCCGGCCGCCAGCCGCACATCGCCTACTACGACGGCAGCGACCAGTCGGTGAAGGTTGCGGTGTGGACGGGCGCCGCGTGGATCGCAGACACCGCGGCCGGGCCGACCCAGACCGGCGAGGCCCTCTCGCTGGCCCTGGACCGAGCCGCGGAACCGCATCTGAGCTTCTACGATGCACAGGTGGACGCCCTCGTCTACATGACCCGGACCGGCACGACCTGGGATAGGGCGGAAGTCGCGCAGGGTGCTTTCGCAGGCCGGTTCAACGCGCTGGCGTTGGATGCCGCGGATGCGCCGGATCTCTGCTTCACGCAGGAGTCCGGCGTGACGTCCGACCTGCGCTACGCGTATCTCACCGCCGGAGGGTGGCAGGTCGAGACGGTGGAAACAGGTGCTCCGGTGACAGGCAGCTACTGTGCACTGGCGCTCGACGGCGCGGGCACGCCGCACCTGGCCTACCTGGATGACACGCGCGCCGTCCTGAAGTACGCGCATCGCGCGGGGGGAAGCTGGACGATCACAACGGTGGATGCGGCCGGGGCCGCCGGCCAGTACGCCGCGCTGGCGCTGGATGCAGCCGGTGCGCCGCGCATCGCGTACATGGGCATGACCGTGCGCGACCTGAAGTACGCGGCCCTGGTGGACGAGGTGTCGCCTACGGCGACGTCGTCACCTGTGGTGACTTACACGCCTACGGCGACGTCGTCACCGCAGGTCACGCACACGCCATCTCCTACGGCAACGGCATCGCCTACAGTGACCGCTACATCGTCACCGCCATCTGACGCCTTGCACTTGTATCTGCCGCTGGTCATCCGGTAAGCGTGTGACATGTTATCTCACGCAAAGACCTTCGAGGTCTCGGGCGAACCTCCGGCTCGCTTAAGACCTCGAAGGTCTCATTTGCGTCTTTGCGTGAGCCTCTTACCGCTCTTGACAAATCCTGCGGGCACAAGTATGGTTCGGCCTGATAACCTGAAAGTTCATGAGGAGAGAGTGTGATTCCGCAAGACTTGCTCGAAATCCTGCGCTGCCCGCATTGCGTCACAGGCGCAACGCGGGCGACCGGTGGGGATCCCGGCCGTGTTGTAGTGGTCAAGGATGCCTGGCTTGTATGCCAGGAGCCGGGCTGCAACCGCAAATATCCGGTCGTGGGCGGCATCCCGGACATGCGCATCGAGGCGGCCGACCCGTGGCTGCAGACGCCGGCCGACCGGCTGCCTGTCCCGCCGCCCGGCTGAGCGCAGCTAACTCCCGGCCCCCGCATCCTCGTTGCGCTGCCGGTTCGCCTGTGCAGCGGCCTCCCGCGGCTGGCGCACATCCTCGCGCTCCAGCGGCTTCTGCTTGACGAGGCGAAACAGGTCGAAATCGCGGGCGACCATCGTGTCCGGGAAGACCTGCGTCGCTTCGTCGAAGATTTCCTTGCTGCCATAGCGCCGCGAGATGTGGTGCAACACGAGCTGCTTCACGCCTGCCTCGCGGGCCAGCCATGCGGCCTGCTGTGCGGTCAGGTGGCCGAAGGCCGCCGCTACATCCGCCTCGGCCTGCGTGTAGGTCGCTTCGATGCACAGCAGGTCCGCACCGGCGGCTTCGCTCACCAGGTTGTCTACTCGGCCCGCATCGCCCACGAAGACCAGCCGTAGTCCTTTGACCTCCGGACCCAGCACCTCTTCCGGCTGAATCACGCGGCCATCGGGCAGCGTCACCGGCCGCCCGTTGACCAGGTCACGGCGGATGGGGCCGAACGGCACCCCCAATGCCTCGGCCCGTTCCGGCAGGAAGGGCCGTCGTGCCTTTTCCTCGAAGCTGTAGCCAAGCGCCTCTGTGCGCCGGTGCTCGACAGGGAAGGCGCGCAGCTTGAACAGCTCATCTTCCAGCAGGGTCCCCGGCTCCACAGGGCGGTATGCGATGTTGACCTTCGCCTCCGCCGGGCCAAACACCACGCGCATCAGGTCCCGTACGCGCGCCAGCGCCGGCGCGCCGCCATAAATCTCCATCTCCTCGATGGCTTCCCAGCGACCAAAGGTGGACGCCAACCCGCCCAACCCCAGGATATGATCCAGGTGGCCGTGGGTCAGCAGGATGCGCTCCAGTCGCTTGAAGCCCAGGCCGCTGCGCAAAATCTGGCGCTGCGTGCCTTCGCCGCAATCGATGAGGAAGCGGAACTCGCGATGGAGCACCATCGCGGCGGAGAGCCCGCGCTGCGCGGAAGGTGCGGAGGCAGATGTGCCAAGAAAAACAAGTTCAAACATAACTCTTGCCGAATCGAAGAAGCAAAGCGCCTACTTGCCGCGCAGTTGTTTGATGCCGGCCCCAAACCACATGGCGCCGAAGATGAAACCTGCCCCGCCGACAATCAGCGAGAGTGGCTCAGAGCCGAGGCGGAAGAACAGTGCGCCGAGGATCGCACCACCTGTCATGAGGAAGGTGCCGATCATCAGCGTGTTCATGCCCGGCTTCAGGAATGCCTCACGTAGTCGCGACGGCCGCAGGAATATCCAGGCCGCGCTCAACAGCAAGACGGCCATCTGCGCTGCGAGCGCGATCCAGGACCCGAGCACGAGGCCCCGCTCCAGCCCCAGGTAGAGCGGCACCCCGCCGATGAGCAGGCCCCACAGGATGGGAAGCGGCTTGCGGCCCCAGATGCCCGCGCCCAATGCCAACCCGCCCCAAAGCTGCAGGAAGGCCAGGATGGCGAAGACAAATGCGGCGTCGAGCGAGGTACTCATCGGCGTCACCGCATCAGCAGGCGCTCGATAACCGGGCTGAGCGCCTCCATCATCCCGGCCCCCGCCAGCGCCAACAGGGTGGCCTTGATGACCTTGCCCGGCAGCGCGGCGGCCAGGAACTTCCAGACGGGCATCCGCATCGCACCCGCGGTGATACCTGCTACATCGAAGAGGGGGTTAGGTACGATGCTGAGGAAGAAGATGACCCACAGCCCGCGCGTGACCATCCAGCGGTGCACGCGCTCGTACTGTGGGTCAGACTCCACGATGCCCCGCCCGCTGAACCCCGCCAGGTAGCCTGTCAGCTCTCCGAGGGCTGACCCTGCGCCGACCGTCAGTCCGACCAGCAAGGGGTTGAGGCTGGCGCCGGCCGCGAAGGCCAGCGCAATGCCCGGCGCGGGCAGGATCAACGTCGCGCTGGCAAGCAGGTTGAGCAGGAACAGGCCGGAATAGCCGTAGGCGCCGAGCCGCACGAGCTGATCGCTGTAGATGAAGATCAGCGCGGAGACCGCGACGACAAAGAGAAACGCCAGCACACGCAGCAAGACCTGGCGCAGGTCGGGCGACGGTCGGCGCGTAACAGGCGACACCGGCCGGCTGCCTTCCTTTGAGGTTGGCCTGCGCTGTTCGGTGTCGTTCGTGGCGTAACCTTCCTTCGTCGTCATTCCGAGCTTTGTGTTCCTGCCTGTGCCACCGGCCGGCTTCGGGAATCTACAGCACCCAACGAAACCGGTGTTGCGGGAGCGAGAGGCGAGCTTCGCTCGCACGGTTGCAGGCGAAGCTCGCCTCTCGCCCCCGCGTTGTTGCCTTTATTCAGCCGTGATGCGCACCGACAGCATCACGTCGCCCTGCTCGATTTTGTCCACCACGTCCTGGCCCTTGATGACCTGGCCGAAGACGCTGTGCTTGCCGTCCAGCCAGGGGGTCGGTATGTGGGTGATGAAGAACTGGCTGCCGTTGGTGTTCGCCCCGGCGTTCGCCATCGAGAGGACGCCTGCCTTGTCGTGCCTCAGCTTGGGGTCGAACTCATCCTTGAACTGGTAGCCCGGGCCTCCGCGGCCAGTGCCGGTCGGGTCGCCGGTCTGCACCATGAAGTCTTTGATGACGCGGTGGAAGGTGATGCCATCATAGAAACCATCTTCCGCCAGGCAGACGAAGTTGTTGACCGTGCGCGGGGCCTGCGTCGCGTGCAGCTTCAGGGTGATGACCCCGCGATTCGTCTCGATGGTGGCCGTATAGTTTTTCTTCAGGTCAATCTTCAACTCAAAAGGTTTGGTATAGCGATTTGCCATGATACTCCTCAACTCTCCAGGGCTGGTTATTTCTCAGTAACCGTAATCTGGTTGACCAGATCGCCGATGCCCAGTTGCAGCACGATATCCATGCCCTCAACGACGGCGCCGAAGATATCCAGCGGCGTTTCGCTCTGCGGCAACGCCATGAAGGAAATGAAGAACTGGCTGCCGCTGGCCTTGAGCGCGCCCGTGCTGTCCGGCACGGGGTACATCGCCACCGTGCCGGTAATCACCTCTTGCGCAGCCGCGCCGGCTTCGATTTCGAGCGAGTAGCCCACATCGCTGTCGGGCCGGCCCGCAGGCGAGCCGATAATCAGGTAGGTGTCGGCCTGCACGTGCGCAACCGGCATCCCATCATAGTACCCCAGGTTTGCCAGCATGACGAAGTTGCTGACTGTCAGGGGCGCGGCCTCGGTATTCAGTTCGATCACGATATTGCCCTTGTCAGTCTCGAGGGTCGCCTGATACGTCTTGGCCGTGTCCAGGTCCAGTTCAGGCGCGGCGTTGTAAACGCCGTCGCGCTCTTCCAGCGAGAGCTGCGCCAGCGGGCGACCCTCTGCAGTGGTCGGAGCGTAGGGGGTCGGCGTCGGTACGGGCGTCGGCAGTTGTGAGGCCGTGCCCTCGCTGATGTCAATGCGCTCGATCGTGTCACCGACGGCAATCTGGTCTACGATATCCATGCCCTCGACGACGTAGCCGAAGACCGTGTAGCCATTATCCAGGAATTCGGTGACGTCGAGGGTGATGTAGAACTGGCTGCCGCTGGAGCGGCGTTCCGGGTTCACCTGGTCGCCGGTGCGGGCCCAGGCCAGCGCACCGCGCGGGTGTTTGTGGATAATTTCCGCGGGGATGGTGTAGCCAGGGCCGCCCATGCCAGTGCCGGCCGGATCGCCGCCTTGCACGACGAAGCCGGGCTCCACCCGGTGGAACGTCAGGCCATCGTAGTAGCCGTTCAGCGCCAGTGTCACAAAGTTGTTGAGGCTCTCCGGGGTGTCCTGGTACAGCTCCGCGACGATGTTGCCCTTAGCGGTGACAATCGTGGCGATGTAGACCGTGTCGGGCTTGACGTAAGTCTCGGCCGGTCCACTGAAGCGTTCCTCGCGCTCCGCCGCAGGCAGCGCGGCGAGAGGGCGCTCGCCATCCACCGGCGCGGGCACAACGGGCCGCGTGTCATCGGTTGCCGCTGGTTCCTCAGGTGCAGCCTCTTCCGCGGGCAGCGGGGTGGCCGTCATCTCTGCCACGACTTCGGTCGGCGCGACCGTGGCCGGTTCCTGCGCGGCAGGTGTCGTGGGTACAGGTGCGCAAGCTGCCAGCACTAGCGCCAGCAGCAGAGCAAACAGAACGGTGATTCGAATCTTCAAGTTACTTCTCCTCATGTAAGTGATACAGGCTGACAATTACGTTGTTGTATCGCTGTGTGACGCCTGGTGGGCTGACAGTGCATCTGCAGCCAGCCAGCCGCGGAACAGCTTCTCCATGCGCCAGATGCCATACAGCCCTGCGACGAGCATTACGACGCCCACCGCGTAACCTTCCAGCGCGCTGGCCTGAGTTACAAAGGTGGCGACCACGCCCGCGATGAAGGCAAACAGATAGCACATCAGCACGGCTTCGCGACGGCTGCCCGTCAGCCGCGCGAGCCGGTGGCTGAGATGGTCTTTGCCCGGCGTCGTCAGCGGGTTCAGGCCCCGGCGCAGCCGCGATAGGATGACCAGGCTGGTATCGAAGATGGGCACGGCCAGCACCAGCGGCGGCACCATCCACGTGACGAACACAGAGTTTTCCGGGAAGCGCAGCTTGATGCCGACGGCTGCCAAAGTGAAGCCGAGAAACAGGCTGCCCGTGTCGCCCATGAAGATGCTGGCAGGGTTCAGGTTATAGAACAGGAAGCCGAGGCACGCGCCGACGAGTGCGGCCGCGAGCGCGCCGACGAGATACTGCCGGCTCATCGCGGCGAACAGCAGGAAGAAGAGCGCGGCAATTGCCGCGATGCCTCCGCTCAGGCCATCCATGTTGTCCAGCAGATTCATCGCATTGGTGATGCCCACCACCCACAAGATCGTAGCCGCGTAGTTGAGCGGCTCCCACGCAAACAGGCCGATGCGCACGTCCGTGACCGTCAGGATGGCCGCGGCCCCACACTGGCCGGCCAGCTTGATCCAGGGGCTCAGCCCGCGGCGGTCGTCCCACAGGCCCATGAAGGACATCAGCGTTGCGCCCAGGAGGATGCCCGCGACCTGGCTGGCGTAGAACCGGTCGCCCATGATGACCAGGGCGAGGATCACTGCCGCAAAGATGGCCGCGCCGCCGAGCAGCGGCGTAGGAACGTTGTGAACCTTCCGCGCATTGGGCTTGTCGATGACGCCGAACCGGTACGCGACGCGTTTCGCCACCGGCGTCGCCACAATCGCCAGGAACAAGGCGCTGATGAGAATCAGGAGGTATGCTGTCATGGGGTCAGCCGTTCTTGCAGCTCGGCAATCAACTGTTCGATGGCGGGGAGGTCGTTCTGGCCGGCATATTCCGCGGCCTGGCGCGCGGCAGCCAGCGCTTCTTCGAGGCGCCCCGCGTCTCTGAGCACCAGCGCAATGTTACGGTAGCTCAACGCAATCTGGGAGCGGCGGCTGTTGATCTGGCCCTGCAGGAGGCCCTGCCGGTTTGTCGCGCTTGACTGGAGCCGGGCATAGCCGCCCGCGGTCGCGGCCATCGCATCCAACTGATCAAGCTGCGCGGCGGCGGATTCCAGCACGTTCGTCTCAATTTGGATGATGCGCCGGAAGGATGCCACCGCGGCATCCGTGGCGCCCGCGCGGGCGCTGGCTACGCCCGCGGCGCTCAGGACGCTCGTATTGCTTGGGGCCAGCTCAGCGGCCTGCTGGTACGCGGCCAGCGCACCGGTCGCGTCGCCCGCTGCGTCCAGGACATCGCCCAGCAACAGGTAGGTCGGCGAAAACTGATGGTCCAGGGCGAGCGAGCGTTGCAGGGTCGCCTGCGCAGCCGTGAGATCGTTCAGGATGAATTGCACGGTCGCCAACTCATTCCACAGCCCGGCGTTATTCGGACTGAGGGAAAGCGCCTGGTTGTAGTAGGCGAGCGAGTTGTCCAGCCGGCCGCGATTGACGAGGTCTGGGTCGCTGATGAGCAGCTCGCGCAGGCTGTTGGGATCGTTGAGGTTGGCAGCCGTGCCCGCATCCGAGAAAGCCCACGCGCGGTGCAACCGAGCGAGGTTCGCGCTGTGGTCGGTGTTGAGCGGGTTGAGCCGCCGCGCGGCCACCAGCGCCGCGTGCGCCGACCGCAGGATATCCTCGCGCGTCCCTGACCGGAGGCCCCGCTCGATGAGCGCTTGCAGATCGGCTGTCGGCGTCTGGTCCAGGTCCTCCGGCAGGGTCGGCGTGCCCGGCTGCGAGTATTGGCTCAATTGCAGCAGGGCGCGGCCCAGGAAGAGATAGTAGTAGTCCTCCTGCGGTTCCAGCGTTGAGGCCTGCCGATACAACACGACCGAGCTTTCCCAGTCGTTCGCCCCCTCGAAGCCTGAGCCGGACTTGTAATAGGTGTCAGCCTGCACCGTTTGTAGGTTCACGTTGACAACCACGAGCAGCGCCAGGACGGCCAGCACCGCGCCCACGCCCAGCGAGAGCACCGGTGAGCGCCCAAATAGCGCAGTGCGGGACGCTCGGCTGCCCGCAAGGGCCAGCGTCATGGCCAAAACGCCCGCGCTCAGGAGCAGCACGATGTCGAAAACGACGATGTGCCCCGCGTAGCGGTGATATACATCGATGCCCGACAGCCCTCCGAGGCTGAGCCGCCCGGCCTGCATCAAGCCGTACACCAGGAAGACGCCGATGACGACCGCCGCATAGATGGCCGCCAGGAGCAGCACCGGCAGCCGCACCGCAGGTCGCTCGCTGTCAGCTGCACCTCGTGTTGTGGCGGCGGCTGTTTCTGTGACGGCCAGCATCCCGCCGACGAGCCACGTGAAGAGCACCAGAATGAGTAGCATCGGCGACGAGACGATCTGGTAGTTGCTTACCCGGAGCGTGAAGGCGTTGCGCAGGATGGTCAGGGCATCCTGTGCGCCCGTCTGGTTGACGGTATAGTTCCAGACCAGCACGATTGTGACCAGCGCGGCGATGCCGGCATAGGGCAGGAACCGGCGCAGCGGCGAGGGATGCCCCACCGGCGGCAGGGCCGCGGGTGTGCTGCCTGCTTGGCGTTGCGCTTGGGCCGCGCGCGCGGCTGCGGACTTGCGCCTGGAACCTGTCCGCCCAGCGTTGGCGCCCGTCTCAGCAGGCAATACGGCCGGGGGTGCAGCGATCGGTTCCGGTTCTGCATCTGTTTCGATCCAGCCCATGCCGGTGACGACGAGCAGCGCCGCAAAAGCCCAGAAATGGGTGAGCGTCGAGGCAATTGCGATACCGAAGTGGACTTCGACGAAATGGGCGACGATGGCCGCAAATAGTGCCAGCACCAACAACTGCCGGTCGCCGCCAGCCGCTCCGTCCGCAGTCGCGGTTTCCTCAGCATGCCCGCTGCTCAACAACAAGTCCACCGTGACGTACACCATCACGCCTGCAATCAGCCCGGCCGGCAGGCCAATGCCGGCCAGTCGCAGGCTGCCGTCCACGAGCAGGGGCACGATGACGCCCAGCGCGCCGCCGCCCACGAGGAACGCGATGAAGATGCGCCGGCGGTTGGCCCCGCGCATCAGCCCCAGCCAGCGGAGCGCGTAGTAGAAGATGGCGCTGTAGAGGACTAGCTGGGCCGCGAACTGGAACAGCCCGCCGCGCACGAGCGTGTCGAACGTCTCGTTGTGCGAGCGATCGGGCGACGCATTACGCGACTCATAGTGTGCCAGCTCCGGTGGGTAGAAGCGGTTGTAGACAACCCACATGGATTCGGGGCCGTAGCCGACCAGCGGACGCAGCGCATTGAGCGCGTCGGGCGTGCCGTCCGGCCGCTGGATGGGCGCGTGCGGCGCCAGCATCATGTCGGCCACGCCCTCCCAGATGAGGACGCGCACCGCGTTGGTCCCTTCGGTCGTGCTGAAGACCGTGCAGAGCCGGCCCACGTAACGCTGGTTGCACACGGCGGCAAGCGGGCCATTCGGTATGTTGAGCGCAACCAGGAACAGGAGCCCGGCCACGGTCAGCCCGATGAGGGCCAGCCACGCGCTCCGCAGGTGGCGCGTCAGCCAGCCCAGGCCCGAGGGCACCTGCTTCCGCTGCACAGCCCAGCGCGCGAGCAGCAGCAGGCCCAGCATGGCAAAGACGTACAGCCCTGCAGCCAGGCCGATCCACGGGCCGCGGCTCTGCGTATAGACGATGGCGATGAGCTGGACGACGAGGATGAACAGATAGCCGCCCGCGCGCAGCGAGTCGCTCAGGCCGCCGCGCTCCGTGCTGAGCATGGCGGTGAGGCTGTTGAGCAGGCGCTCCAGCGTCAGGAATACGGCCATGATGAGATAGGCCGCGACGAAGATAGCGTTGCCCATGTTGGCCGCGACCCGCTCGCGCACATTGCCGCCCCAGGGCAGCGGGTCCAGCCCGGCGTTCTGCAGGATGCCATAGATGCTGATGGGCAGGCTCGTCAGGATAACCGTGTGCAGCAGGCGGCTGACCTGGCCGCGCGTGCGCAGATTGGTCAGCATCATCACGAAGATGGCGACATAACTCAGGTAGGAGAATGTGCCCTGCATCCGCACATACGAGCCGAAGAAGCTGATGCGCGGGACGACCGACAGGGCAGTGCTGAGCAGGTAGCTCAACACCAGCACCAGCGCCGGCAGCACCAGTGGCGTCCGGCGCACGCGTTCCCATAGCCCGCGCGCACCCTCGCCTCGCCGCAGCCCGCTGTCCAGCAACTGGATAACCCACGCAACTGCCATAAGCAACGCGATGGATCGCACAAGGTGGAGTTTATCCGGTTCGAAGACGCGGTTGGAGAAGGTATTGAAAAAAAGCGGGGCTACCACCAGGGCGGCCAGCCAGCCGGCCTCGATGATGGCGCTACAGATACGGCTCAGGCGCGTTTCCAAAAGTGACTCTCAGCACAGGGTCGACAGGATGACAACCATATCATTTTACCCCGGCCCGCGCTTAAACGCAAAGCTCGCACGCTTTCGGCCGCGGTTCACGCTGAAAAGAGGAGTCCGCATCCTCAGATGCGGACGGACGCCTCTGCCTGCTCCGCGTCTGAGGACGCTCCGCTCCACCATAATGTGGACGGCTTGTTACGTGCGGCGCACGCTTTCGTAAAGCTCCAGCACGCGGCGCACCATGATGGGCAGGTCGAACTCCGCCGCGACGCGAGCCTGCGCGCCCGCAGCCAGGCGCGCGCGCTCCGCAGGATCGGCCAGGAGCGCATTGATGGCAGCGGCCAGCGCTGCCGGGTCGCGCGGGGGGACGACGCGGCCGGTTACGCCGTTCTGGTTGACGTAAGATGTGCCGGTGCCCAACTCGGTGCAGACCACGGGCAGCCCGGCAGCCATCGCCTCCACCTGAACCAACCCGAAGGCCTCGCTCGTGTGGCTGGCCGGCAGCACGAACAGGTCGGCGGCATGGTATAGCGCGGGCAGGTGCGCGTCGGGCACCTCGCCTAGCCAGGTCATCCGCTCCCCCACACCGACCTCCGCGGCCAGCTTGCGCCATTCCGCCTCCATCGGTCCGATGCCCACGACGAGCAACCGCGCGTGGACGAGCGGCAGCGCGCGGATGAGGTAATCCAGCCCTTTATAATAGCGCAGCCGACCGACAAACAGGAGCGTGGGCAGCGCGGCGGCGTCCTGCATGCCCTTGGCAGGCGGCACGTCGCGGAATCGCGCGAGCGGGATGCCGTAGGGGATCAGGTGGAGCTTATCCTGGTGCTCGGCCAGGTACGCGCTCTTGCGCATGGGCGGGCTGCCGATGATGATGGCATCGACGTCGCGCAGCACGCGGCGCAGCAGCGGCCGGTACAGCCGCAGGATGCTGGCCTGCCGCACGACATCGCTGTGGTAGGTCAGCACGGTGGCCTGGCCGCGGCGCAGCAGCCACTGGCTGACCTCCCCCACCGGGTACGGGAAGTGCAGGTGGACCACGTCGGGCCGGCTGCGCGCGAGCTGCGCAGGCAGCGCCAGGCTGAGGGGGGTGGAGGCGACAGTCGCGAGGCGGCTCGCGCGAATCACCCGCACGCCGCCTTCTTCCGCAATGGCCGTCTTCGGGCCCGCCGGATTGGTCACGAGTACCGTCACCTGGTGCCCGCGGTGGGCCTGTCCCTCGGCCAAGAGCCTGACGTGGTTCTCGATACCACCCAGGATGGGCGGGTAGTCCTTGTAGATGTGGAGGATCTTCACGCTGATGCCTGCCTGTACATGCTCAGGGTTTCCGCGGCCGTGCGTTCCCAGGTGAAGCGGGCCGCCTGCTCAAAGCCGCGGGCGCGCAGATCGGCGGCCAGGTTGGGTTCGTTCAGGACGCGTCCCAGTGCCGTGGCCAGGGCGTCCACGTCGGTCGGGTCCACGAGCAGGGCCGCGTCACCCGCGGTCTCGGGCAGGCTGGACACATCCGAGCAGATGACCGGCGCGCCGCACGCCATGGCCTCCAGAACGGGCAGCCCGAACCCCTCGTACAGGCTGGGGAAGACGAATGCCGCGGCTGCGGCGTAGAGCGCAGGCAGGTCGGCCTCCGGCACGCGGCCGAGCCAGAGGATGGTCTGAAGGTTGAAGGTTGAAGGTCGAAGGTTGTTTGCCTGTTCCGCCAGCATCCTGGCTTCGGGATAGCGCGGGTTCCAGGCTCCGGCGATCACCAACCTGCAACCTGCAACCTGCAACCTGCAACCTACGTCTAGCCACGCCTGCACCAGCCGCACGAGGTTTTTGTGCGGCTTGTTGCTGCCCAGGTAGAGCACGAAGCGATCGGGCAAATTGTACCGTCGGCGCACTTCCTCGATGACCTGCGGCGGCTGGGGACGGAAGGCGGGGTCCGCGGCCAGGGGGATGGCGTGAATGTGGCCTGCCGGAACCTGGAAGTCCGTGACGAAATCCTGCCGCGCGGCTTCAGAGATGGCGAGGACCTGCGCCGCGCTGCGCAGCGCCAGCGCAGTGGTCAGCCGGAAGAACAGCCGCGCGCGGGCCGAGCTGTGCTCCGGATGACGCAGCGGGATGACGTCATAAACAGTCAGAACCGTGCGCACGCCGGGCCGGTAGGGCATGAGGTAATACGGGCTGTGGTAGAGGTCCGCACCCAGCCGCCGCAGCAGGCCGGGCACGATCCACTGCTGGGCGAGCGAGAACGGTGAGACGTCCAGCGGGTGCACCTGCACCGCGCCTCCCGTCGGCAGCGGAGTAAGATGCTCCGGGTGGCCGAGGAGAGTCAGTCGTTCGCCGGGCTGCAACTGCGGTACGAGCGCATGCGCCAGGCTGGTAACATATCGCCCGATGCCGGGGAAATGCGGCGTGGCCGTGCGGGCATCAAGGACGTAGTGGCTCATGGCCGCAGGGTCCTCTCATACACGGCCGCCGTCTCCTGCGCGGCCCGCGCCCACGAGAACCGCGAGGCCTGCACAAGCCCGCGGCGGCGCAGCTCGGCAGCAAGCGCGGCATCAGCGAGCACGCGGCGCAGCGCGTCGGCCAGCGCATCCGTGTCCAGCGGGTCAATGAGCAGCGCGGCATCTCCCGCCACTTCGGGGAGCGAGGAGGTGTTCGAGCAGACGACCGGCGCGCCGCTCGCCATCCCCTCCAGGATCGGCAGGCCGAACCCCTCGAACTCGCTGGGGAAGGCAACTACCTGGCCGCCCGCGTAGAACGCGGGCAGGTCCGCGTCGGGCACGAAGCCGGGGAAGATGACGGCCTGCCGCGCGGGCGAGTCTTCGAGCTGCGCGAAGAAGTCCTCGTACAGCCAGCCGCGCTTGCCGACAATCACCAGCGCGTCGGTCAGCCCTTCGCGGTGCAGCCGCTCGAATGCGGCCAGCACGCGGCCGAGGTTCTTGCGCGGCTCGATCGTGCCGACGAACAGCACGTAGCGCGCAGGCAGCTTGTAGCGCGTGCGGACCTCGGCTACGATCTCCGGCGGCTGCGGCTGGAAGCGCGCGTCTGCCGCCTCGTAGATGACGCTGATTTTCTCTGCGGGCACGCCGTACGCAGCCATGACATCGCGCTTCGTCTGCTCCGACACGGCGATAATGTGGCCGGCGCGGCGGCAGAACAGCGGCAGCGTCGCGTTGAGGTACGTGCGGTTGAGCGGCTTGTGGTGCGCAGGGTAGCGGCGGAAGATGAGGTCATGGACGGTCAGGACGGTCGGGATGCCGTGCAGGGGCATGAGCAGGTGTTCGGTCGCATGATAGAGCCGCGCGCCTGGCAGCAGGCGGTTGAACCCGACGCGGCCCAGCTGGCCGAGCCAGACGAGCATGCGCCACGGCTTATAGCCCAGGCCGACGGTGGCCGCGGGCACGTGCTCCAGCCCGGTCAGCGGCTCGATGCCCTGCTCCCGGTTATAGAAGAAGGCCAGTTGGTCACCGAGCAGCGGCAGCAGGCCACACGCCAGGCTTTCCGCATAGCGGCCCAGCCCTGCGCGGCGGTGCACCGCGGCCGAGATGTCAAAGTAGAGCATCAGAGTTCTTGGTGTGTAAAAAACCGGTAAATTACCAGGGCCAGCTTCAGCACGCCCTGAGCAGGCAAGCTATAGTGCTTCTCGTAAAACCGTTCGAGGCTGCGGTAATAGGCGCGGCGCGCGGCGGGGTTCTGCCGCAGGCTCGCGCCGCCGATGTGCGTGATGGCAACGTGCGGCACGTAGCTGATCGTCCACCCTACCCGCCGGATACGGCGACACCAGTCGTTGTCCTCGAAATACATGAACATGCTTTCGTCCAACCCACCGACAGCTTCGATAGCCTCGCGCCTGACCACGAGGCACGCGCCTGAAACCCAGTCCACCTCGACGGTGTGTTCTACCCTCCAATCATGAAGCGGGCGACGAAGCAGAAATCGGGCGGCCGCACGGCGTGCGAGATAGGACAGCGACGGATCGCCACCATAGGCGTATGGCTGCGGATTGCCGTCGGGCTGCTGCAGAAGTGGGCTGCATGCTCCTACATTCGGGTTCGCCTCCATGAAGGCCAGCAGCTCTGCGAACGTCGTGGGAGGCACGAGCGTATCGCTGTTGAGCAAGGCCACGTGGCGTCCCCGGCTGGCTGCGATGCCCCGGTTGTTAGCGGCAGCATAGCCTGCATTGGCGGCATTGCGAATTAGCAGCACGGCGGGGAACTCTGCCGCCACCATGTCGGCGCTGCCGTCTGTCGACGCGTTATCGACGACAATCACCTCCATCGGGGCGCGCCCTGTTTCGGCTGCCGCGTGGACGGACGCCAGGCAGGCGCGCAGCAGGTCGCGCACGTTCCACGATAGAACGATGATCGAGAGGTCTGGGCGCGGGTTCATTGCAGCGCACGCTCGTAGAGCGAGAGCAGTTTGTCCATCTCAGTCCCGGCGTTGTAGGTCTTGGCCGCGGCCAGCGACCGGCGTTTCATATCGTCGATTTGTTCAGGTTGCAGCGCATTCAGCCGTTGGGCCATTTCCGCCGGCTCGAAGTTGATGGCGACAACCCCCAGTCCATGCTCACGGACGATCCGCATCATTTCAGGCGATGGCCCGATGGCGAGGGCCAGGCCGGCCATGATGAACTCGAAGAATTTGTTGGGCAGCGCGTTTGCGCTGTTGTAGTTGACCGGCGGAAGCAGGTGCAGCCCGATGTCATAGGCGTTGATCGTGGCCGCAATCTCCGAAGGCGCGACCGGCGGGCGAAAAGAAATGCGGTCCGCAGCACGCGCGGCCGCCCTCTGCCGGATCTCCGCAATGTACCCGGCGTCCTTCTCGACCAGCATGAATTCCAGTGTGAACCGCCTGTCGGTCAGCGCCACTGTCTCGATCATCTGCTCAAGGTACCGGTCGCGCATTGCGGTCGCCTGGTGGACGATGCGGATGCGATCGGGATTCACGGGCCGGAAAGGCAGTTCCACATAATGTGGCGCGTTCATGACCACCGTGGGTTTGAGGCCAAACTCGCGCTTATAGCGCTCGGCTATGCCAAATGCCACAGTGGTCATCACGTCTGCGCGGGTCGCGTAGTGGCGGATCAGGTGTGTGTAGAACGGTTGGGCCAGCAAGCGCCACCACAGCTTGTCAGTATCCTGGTCCGGGCTGTACTCGTGAGCATCAAACAATACCTTGCAGCCTAGCGTCTCGGCGGCCTTGATGCCGATCGGCAGCGCGATGGCCTCGTCGATGTGCAGCAGGTCGCACGGGGTCTCACGCACAAGCCGGAGCGCCTCCCGATGGTCGGGTTTACGCCAGTACCAGCGGTCCCAAAAAGCCGGAGAGATGCGCCCTGCGCCCATCAGGACGGCCTGAACGCGGCGCTGCATGGCAGAGAAGACCCAGGGTTCGACCGGCTTCATCTGCACATTGGGCCGGGACTTGTCCAGGTGGCCCCAGCCGACCACCGTCACATCATAGTCGCGCGAGGCAGCCTCAATCTGGCGCAGCACGCGGCCATCGTTCTGGACCGGGGCAAGAGACAGAATACAGACGCGTTTGCGTTGGCTCATGATGCTCAATCTCTTTCTGTCAACGATACTGCGGCGGGTGCACGTGTCTGGCGGCTGACGTGCAGGTAGAATGTCAGCGCAGCAATGAAGAAGGCCAGATACGCCAGGCTCGAGGCCGCGGCTGCGCCGACGGCGCCGAAGCGCGGGATCAGCGTCAGGTCAAGGATGATCGTGAGAACCAGCGACAACCCGGCACAGATCGAATTGTACTGCAGGTAGCCCCGCCCCGCCATCTCGTTCGCCAGCACCTTGCCGCCGCCCATGAAGACGATGCCGGGGAGCAGCGCCAGCAGTGGCAGGTAGGAGGGGGCGAAGGCCGGCCCGTATAGAATCTCGATCAGGAACGGGCCGGTAAGGGCCAGCATCACTGCACCCACGATCAGGATACCAAGGGTGATTTTGAGGACCCTGGGCGTGAATCGGTTCATCTCTTCCGGCCGGCTGGCCGATGACTTGGGAAAGATGACAAACCCGACCGCAGTCGGAAACTGCCACAGGAGCTCACCGAGCGAGACGGCCGAGCCGTAGAAGCCGACCCCGCTGGTGCCCAGGAAGCCGTTGACGATGAAAGTATCCAGCCGGTAATTGAGAAATTGGAAGATGCTGCCGATATGGCCCCGCAAGCCATACGAAATCGTCGGCCGCAGGACACTCGCATCCCAGCGCGGGCGAAAGCTCGCTCCCTCCCGCTTGAGATAACGGACGGCCATCGCCAGCGCGGCGGCCGCGCCCAGCCAGGTGGCGATGACGGCGCCGACCAGGCCCCAGCCCAGCACGATCACGAGGACGCCGGTGGCGGCTAAGATGACAAAGCCCTGGGCTAGGTTCGCGAAGTTGACTTCCCGGATGCGGCGCAACCCCTGGAGGATGTTGAGCAGGAGGCTGTTCAGCAGGGATAGCGGCAGCCAGAAAGATGCCAGGAGCACGACCTGCATGGGCACGCCCGGCATCCAGCGCGCGAGGGCGCCGCTGAGAACAAGGACTGCAACGATGAGCGCGGCCGCAGCGGTTGCCATCAGCGCATAGGCCAGTGTGTTGGCGGTCAGGCGGGCAATGTCGATGCGCTGCGAACCCGCGAAGTAAACATTTGCGAGACCGATGCCCCCACTGAGAAACAGCGCCAGCATGAAGGGCATGAGGGTCGCCAGCGTGTACGCGCCCTTGCCATCCGGCCCCAACCAGCGCGCGACGATCGCGGCATTGGCAACCGTCAGCACCATGCCGGCGATCTGGGCCGTGAAGGTGAGCCCGACCTGGCGGAAGAACGGGCGCCGGGTCAGCTCGCGCAGTCGGTCTGGCGTGTTCAGCGGATTCCCTCTTCACGATCCTTGAGGTACGGCTGCAGGTCTTCGATCTCGCGGATGCCGTGCCGCTGGCGGTAAGCCAGCACCGCCTCGGGCGTGACCTCCTTCAGCACGCGTGCGGGCGTCCCGCCGAGGACCACGTTGCTCCCGAAGCTCGTGGTGACGACCGAACCTGCGGCCACGGTCACGTTGTCGCCCAGCGTCACGCCGGGCAGAATGACCGCGTTCATCCCGATCCAGCCGTTCTTGCCGATGCGCACCGGCCCGTCTGCGGTGGGCAGGTTGCGGTCATACAGGTCATGGTTGGTGGTGAGGATGCCAACGTTGGGTGCGATGACGGTTCCGTCGCCGATCTCTACCCCGTGCATGGCGTTCACATACAGGCCGCCGCTGAGCGCAAAGCTCGCGCCGACCCGGCGGCCGATGCGGATATGCTGTCCGTGACTCACCGTCGACCGGTAGTTGACCGAGAACGGCGCGCTGATGCTCTGCCGGAAGACGCGCTGGAAGATAAAGTTGACCAGGAGCAGGCTCGGCGGGACGGCGCCGTAGCCCCACTCGATGGCCTGCCTGCCCCAACGTATCCAGCTTATTGCCCGAAGCCATTTGGGCCGCGGTAGCTTGACTTCGGCCGGCGGTAGCACGTTCTAGCCTCCCTGCGTGTACAACAACGCGGCGATGCGTTCGGCCGCGTGCCCGTCACCGAAGATGGGCGGCGGCGGATCGCCCGGCCAGGGCGCGCGGGCCGCGGCCAGCACCGTCTCCGCGTTGCCCCAGGCGAGGCGGTTCCATCCCGTCTGCACCGTCTCGACCCACTCGGTCTCGGGACGGAGCGTGACGCACGGCACGGCGAAGAAGTACGCCTCCTTCTGCACCCCGCCGGAATCGGTCAGGACCAGCCGTGCGTGCTGTTCGAGTGCCAGCATATCCAGGTAGCCGACCGGCTCCACGCAGCGCAGGCTGGCAGCCGTTGTGCCGGCACACTCCGTGTTGCCCATCTCCGTTAGCCGCGCCCGCGTGCGCGGGTGCACAGGGAAGACAACGGGCAGCTCCAACCGGTTCAGTGCATCGAGCACCACGCGGAGCCGCGCCGGGTCGTCCGTGTTGTAGGGCCGGTGCAGGGTCGCGAGGGCATAGCCGCGCGGCGTCAGGTCCAGGCGGGCCAGGATCGTCGAGCGCGCGGCCGCGATCTTCGCGAACTGGCGCGCGGCATCGAACATGACATCCCCGACCAGGTGGACGCCCTGCGTCACGCCCTCGGCCGCGAGCAGGTCCACCGCGGTCTGCGTCGGGCAGAAGAGCAGGTCGGCGCAGTGATCGGTGAGCACGCGGTTGTGCTCCTCCGGCATCGACCGGTTGAAGCTGCGCAGTCCTGCCTCGACATGCGCGACACGGATGCCCAGCTTGACCGCGGCCAGCGCGCCGGCCAGGGTGGAATTCGTGTCGCCATATACGAGCACCCAATCCGGCCGCTCCGCCTGGAGTACTTCCTCGATGCGCACGAGCATCTGCCCCGTCTGCCGGCCGTGTGAGCCCGAGCCGATGTTTAGCTCGTGGTCTGGCCGGGGGATGGCAAGCTCCGTGAAGAAGATGTCGGACATCTCGTGGTCATAGTGCTGGCCCGTATGCACCAGCACCTCGTGATGCTGCTGCCGCAGGACCTGGCTCACGGGCGCGGCCTTGATAAATTGCGGCCGCGCGCCGACGATGGTGACGATCTTCATGGGCAGGTTCGGTCCATGCGAGTTTCTCAATACGCCGCGGCGACCGCATCCACAATTGCAGCCTGCATCTCCTCGGTCAGCTCCGGGTAGATAGGCAGCGCCAGCGTCTCGTTCGCGGCCCGCTCGCTCTCCGGCAGGCTGCCCGCGCGGTAGCCGAGCCCGCCAAAGCATTCCTGGAGATGCAGCGGAACCGGGTAGTAAATCTCGTGCCCGATCTTGCGCGCCTTCAGCTCGGCCATGACCGCGTCGCGGCGCGTGGTGCGGATGACAAACTGGTTGTAGATGTGGCGGCGCTCCGGCAGTTCCGTCGGCAGCACGATGTCCGCCAGCTTGCGCTCGGCAAACAGGGCGCGATAGCGCGCCGCGTTGCGCTGGCGGCCCGCGGTCCAGCCGTCCAAATAGGTGAGCTTGATGCGCAGCACCGCGGCCTGGAGAGCATCGAGGCGGAAGTTGCCGCCGACGACCTTGTGATAGTACTTCGGCTCCGCGCCGTGGTTGCGCAGCAGCCGCGCGTTGTGGGCCAGCTTCTCATCCTGCGCGGTGACCATGCCGCCATCCCCGAACCCCCCCAGGTTCTTCGATGGGAAGAAGCTGAAGCAGCCGAAGTGTCCGATGGAGCCAGCGCGACGACCCTGGTACTCTGCGCCGATGGCCTGTGCGGCATCCTCGATCACGTGGAGATTATGGCGCGCGGCGATGTCCATGATCGCGTCCATGTCGGCCATCTGGCCGTACAGGTGAACGGGCATGATGGCGCACGTGCGGCTGGTGATGGCTGCCTCGATAAGCGCCGGTTCGATGTTGTAGCTGGCCGGATCGATATCGACAAACACCGGCACCGCGCCGAGCCGGTGGATGCAGCCGCCCGTCGCAAAGAAGGTATAGGGCGTGGTGATGACCTCGTCGCCCGGCTCGATGTCGAGGGCCATCAGCGCGACGATGAGCGCGTCGGTGCCCGACGTGACGCCGATGCCGTAGGCGGCGCTCGAATAGGCCGCAATCTCGCGCTCCAGCCCTTCTACTTCGGGGCCGCCGATGAAATACTGCGCGTCGGCCACGCGGTCGATGGCTGCGCGAATCTCCTCACGAATCGGCGCATACTGCGCCTTCAGATCCAACAAAGGGATGGGCTGCGTGTAAGGCATTTAGCGGGTTGTCCTTTCATTGCGGTTACAGGTTTGCAGGTCACAGGTTGCAGGTTTGAGGCTCCACAAGCGGCTTGAACCCAACACGGCAAACCTTCAACCTCATAACCTGCAACCTGCAACTCATTCTAAAGCGCGTTCCTCCGGCCAGTCCAGGCAGCGGAGGACGCCCGGCTCGACTTCGCGGTAATGCCAGCCGCTCTCCGGGCAGACCATGAGACCGCCGGCGTCAGGTGCGGGCAGACGGTGACCGTGGCGGCTCATCCAGCCGCGACGCCGCGCGGGCACGCCGAGCATCAGCGCATAGTCTGGCACATCGCCCCGCACGACGGCGCCCGCGCCGATAAACGCATAGCGGCCGATAGTTGCGCCGCAGACGATGGTGGCGTTGGCGCCGATGGTCGCGCCGCGGCGGACGAGCGTTCGCTGGTACTCGCTGTGGCGGACGATCTGCGAGCGGGGATTGATGACGTTGGTGAAGACGCACGACGGGCCGCAGAAGACATCGTCCTCCAGCTCTACACCCGTGTAGAGCGAGACATTGTTCTGGATCTTGACGTTGCGGCCCACCGTGACGCCGTTGGCGACGAAGACGTTCTGGCCCAGCACGCACCGCTCACCGATGACGGCGCCGGCCATGACGTGACAGAAATGCCAGATGCGTGTCCCTGCGCCGATAATGCTCGGCTCATCGACGTATGCGCTGGGGTGCACGGAGTAGGGACGCTCGCTCATCGTAGTTCTCTCATTCTGCATTCACAGATGCGACCGCATCTGCATGTGCGGCCGTATCTGCGTCTGTGCTTGCATCCGCAACCAGAGACCTCAGCCGGGCTGCCACCATGTCAATCGCGACTTCGTTATGTCCACCTTCCGGTATGATCACGTCGGCATACCGTTTGCTCGGCTCGACGAACTCGAGGTGCATGGGCCGGACCGTATTCAGGTACTGGTTGACTACCGACTCGAATGAGCGGCCACGCTCTGTGATGTCGCGCTGCAGCCGGCGGATGAGCCGCAGGTCGGCGTCCGTGTCCACGAATATCTTCATGTCCATCAGGTCGCGCAGTTGCCGGTCCGCGAAGATGAGGATGCCCTCGACCAATATGATCGGCTGCGGCTCTACGCGGCGCGTCTCTGCCAGCCGCGAATGCGTCTTGAAGTCATAGGTCGGAATCTCGACTGCCTGGCCCGCGCGCAGGTGCCGCATATGTTCGGCCATCAGGTCGTTGTCCAGCGAGTCCGGATGGTCGAAGTTGAGTTGGGCACGTTCTGTCGGTGGCAGGTGGCTGGCATCGCGATAATAGGCATCGTGGGGCACATATGCAACGCGATCGAAGCCCACCCGCTCCAGAATCTTCAGAGCCACGGTGGTTTTGCCCGAGCCGGTGCCCCCGGCCACACCGATGATGATGGGTTTCATGTCACCTCGCTACGCAACGGATGCAGGAGCAGGCTCACGCGCCGCCGCCCGTGATGGTGGCGGCAAACGCGGCGGCAAAAGCCAGCGCAGCCACCAGCGTCGGCAGCCAGGCCGGCAAATTTAGCGGACGCCAACTCGATGTCAGATGCAGGTAGGCCCCGGCCAGCAGCCACGCTGCCAGCAGCCATAGCTCGCCCGGCGCCCCGCGCCAGAGGGTTGCATAGGCAGCCAGATTCCACCCTGCCGTGAGCAGGGCAGCAGCGGTCAGCCAGGGATAGCCGAAAAGCGCCGCGCCTCGGCCGGCATCGAGGGCAGGGATACGCACCGCATTGAGGCCCGGCGGTAGCTCTGCTCCGCTCGGCATGACCGGCGCGCGCCGCGCAGCAGACAGCGCAAACGCTGCGAGCAGCCCGCCGAGGCCCACTCCCGCCACGACCTGCTGCAGGCGAGGCAGCCAAGCGATCCCGCCCCACGGTCCCGCCTCAACCGGCGCTGGCACAGCAACCAGGGCCGCTGCAGCAGCCAGTACGGCTGCGGCGGCCAGCAGTGCCGCGGCGCCGCGATGGGTCGCCGGCTCGCCGTGTCGCAGGGCATGGACGCTCCACCAGGTAAACGTGACCAGTGCTCCCATTCCCAGCAGGGCTAGCCGTTCCTCCAGCGTCGCGCCGGGCCAGGTCGCAGCCGAGCTGCTGTGCCAGAGCAGGCCTATCACCAGGATGGCCCCGGCGAGACCGGTAGCCGCCTGCACCCACTGATCCCGGCGGCGCAGGCCGTGCGGCCAGCGCGTGAGCAGGCTCCCCGCCAGCGCGACGAGGGCGGCGAGCAGCCAGAGCATACGCTCAGGCGTCATGCGGCAACTCGTCGGGCGGCGAGGCCGGCAGCGCGACCGGCGCGGCTGCATGTTTGAGTAGCTGTGCTGCTTCGCGGCGGGGGAAGAACGGCAGCGCCTGCCGCACTACAACGCGCGCACCGTCCGCGCTCGTGGTCAGGTCCACCCACATGCGCAAGGGTCCACAGCACGCGGACAGCATGGCCCCGGCCAGCAGCAGGACCCCGCCCAGGGCGACCAGGGCCAGGCCGGGCAAATAAGCGACGGCCAGCTCGACGTAACGCTCTGCGGCCAGGTTCAAAGTGACGCTGTCCAGCGGGACCTCGGCCTCATCCTCAATGAGGGCGCTGGCAAGCGGCGCGGCTTCGTCCTCGCGGTAGGCTTCGACCTGGTAGACCGGCGCGGTGATGCCGCGGTCGGGCAGCGCAGGATAGTAGATGGCTCGCAGCGTCAGGTTGAGGGTCGGAATCGCGAAGGCTTGCTCGTTTTGCGTCTCGCTGAACAGGAGTTGGAGGGTCTCGCCGACCTCGCCGTCGGCGGCCAGCGATTGCAATGGCAGCAACCTGCCGGCGCGGTCTTGCGCGCTCACAACCAGCGCGGGGCCGGTCGCGCGTTGCGCCAGCCAGACGTTACGCCAGCGGCCCGGCCACGCGAACCCCGCGCGGGCGGTGGTCTCCAGTCCTGCGCGTGCCAGAAGCACCGTCGAACGGCTGGGTGCGTCCGCAACATCTGTCAGGGTCAGGGTGAGCGTGTCGCCTGCGCCGACGGCGGCGCTGGCGCCCGGCGCCAGGATCACGGACGTAGGTGCACCCCAACCCAGCAGGCTGTCTACCCACAATCCAGCCAGCAATAGCAGCGCGCCGAGGTAGGTCGCGGCAGGGGCCCAGGCCCCGACACGCCGTCGTTCGGCATAGACCTGTACATGCCCTTCCTCCTCGGTGACTCGGGTCACAGGGAAGATGGTGCGACAGGCGGCAATGATGCGGGGTGCGACGTCGGCCAGCGCGCCGCGCGCGTCCGCCTGCGCGACCGGCAACCCGATTGGCGCAAGCGGAATGGCCGTTTGCTGCTGCAGGCGGACGGCAAAGCGCACCTGAGCCGCGAGCCGCAGGGTCAGAACGAACGCCAGTGCAGCCAGGAGTGCGTGAACAAACACGCCCTCAAGGACATTGAAGGCGCCGATGGCACGCAGGAATGGACTGAACTGGCCGAAGCGGGGCAGAACCGAGGCCAGCCACCGTTCCTCTGCATTCGCATCCAGGCCGCGCGGCATCTGCGAGACGCTGGCTGCGAACGCGAGCGTTGCAGCCAATAGCGCCGACAGCAACGCCAGGGTCTGCGGCGCGCTGGCAAGATACCACAGGCTGTCCAGAGCACGGTTGAGCCGGCGGGCTGGCGCTGAATTCAAGGACATAGTGGCTCGGAAAAACAAGAGACCCCGACCCCCCTCGCACGACCGGCAAGGCCGGGGCGGACGGGCGGGTCAGGGCCGTCACATGGAGCCACCCAACGGAATTGAACCGTTAACCTAGCGCTTACGAAGCGCTTGCTCTGCCGATTGAGCTAGGGTGGCACGCAGCCGGGCTGATGCAGCACCGACCACAATGATTATATCCAGATTGGTGTTGTGCGCAAAATCCGGCTAGACCCGAGTCAGATACTCGCCCGTGCGGGTGTCAATCCGCACCTTGTCTCCGATGTTGACGAACAGCGGGACGTTAACCTGGTAGCCGGTCGCGACGCGGGCCGGTTTCGTCGCGTTCGTAGCCGTATCCCCTGCAAAGCCGGGGTCGGTCTGGACGACTTCGAGGTCCACGGTCGTCGGCAACTCGATGCTGATATTCTCGCCCTCGTAGCTTTCGAGTTGGGCAACCATGTTATCCACCAGGAAGTTGACGGCGTCACCCAGCATGTTTGCGTGCAACACCGGCTGCTCGTAGGTCTCCATGTTCATGAAGGTGTACAGGTCGCCTTCGTGATAGAGATACTGCACCTCGGCGTGATCCAGCCGAACATCCTGCACGCGGCCGCCGGAGGGGTAGGTCTTTTCCATCGTGGAGCCTGAGCGTACATTGCGCACCTTCACGCGGATCGTTGCATTGCCGCGGCCCGACTTGATGTGCGAGTACTCAAGCACTCGAAAGAGTTCGTTGTCTTCGGTATAAGTGGTTCCCTTGCGTAGATCCTGAACGCCGATCATGGCTCTAACTGCTCCTGGCTGAGGCGGGAGCCACTGACGCTTCGTCGTCTGGAGTGCATCCCACCTGTGCGAAAGATTGCGGCAAAACCTCCGAGCCAACGGAGCCTCGGAGGTTGCGAACGTTTATTTTAGCGATGCCGGGGGGTTGTGTCAAATATGATGGGCGATGGGCAGGAATCCGTGGAGGCTGTTCGCATCTGAGGATGCGAACTCCTCACCTGTTCTCCTGTTCACCTCTTCACCTTGTCACCCGTTCACCCCGTCGCGTCGTCCACCCACGCCTTCGCGGCGGCGGGCAGGTTCATCAGCGGGCCCTTGTGCACGGTGCACTCGGGCAGCGAGTCCAGGAACAGGTGACCATAGCTTTTGGAGGTCAGGCGCTTGTCGAGGACGACCACGACCCCGCGGTCGGTCTTGCTGCGGATGAGGCGGCCAAAGCCCTGGCGGAAGCGCAGGATGGCCTCCGGCACCTGGTAGTTGTAGAACGGATCGTCGAAGGTCTCGCTGCGCGCGGCCACGATGGGGTCGGTCGGCACCGCGAATGGCAGGCGCACCAGCACCAGCGCGCTGAGTGCGGAGCCGACCACGTCCACGCCTTCCCAGAAACTGCGCGTGCCGAGGAGCACGGTCCGATCGTTGGCCTTGAAGGTTTCGAGCATCTGGTGACGCGAGCCGCCGCTGGCTTGGCTCAGCACGGTGATGCCCGCCTGCGTGAGCGCGGGCATGATGGCCTGCGCGGTGCGCCTGAGCTGCGCGTATGAGGTGAATAGCGCCAGGGTCCGCCCGTCGAGCGCCTTCGCCAGCCCGATCAAGGTCTGCTCGACCGCAGTCTGGTAGCCGGGCGCGTTCGGCTCCGGCAGGTCGGCGGGCAGGTAGAGCAGGGTGCAGGCCTTGTAGTCGAACGGCGAGCCGACCGTAGCTGTGTCCGCGTCGTGGGCAGACAGCCGGTCGCGCAGGTAATCGAACGTGCCTGCGGTGCGCAGCGTGGCCGAAGTGAGCACCACCGTCTCATTCTTGAACAGGATGTGATCCTGGACGAGCGGCCCCACGTGCAGCGGCGCGGAGCGCAGCGTAACGCGCTTGCCTTGCCGCTCGCCCGTGCTGACCTCCATCCAGTAGACGCTGCCCGCATCGGGCTTCATCACCCAGGTTTCCATCTGGGCGTGCGTCTCTGTGAGCTGCAGGATGGCGCCGGAAAACTCCTCGTGCAGCGAGGCCAGGTCTTCACGATTGGCTGCGGGCCGGGCCAGGTCCTCCTTCAAGTCTTCCAGGTGCTTGATAAGCGTGCTCCAGACGATGCCGAGGTTGTCCCACGCGACCTCGATATCGACCCACAGCGGTTGGCTGCGGGTGGCCGGCGTGACGCGCAGCCGCAGGTCATATTCGTTGGTCTGCCCGCGTGGGACCATCTCCTGTACGAAATCGTCGAGCACTTCCCAGAAATTGTCCAGCCGCGCGTAGACCGCCTCGACATCGCCGTGCAGGCGGATGATCGGCTCGCGGAAGCGGCTGAAGTCCGCGTCAGTCAGGCTGGCGCGCAACAGCGTCAGCAGCTCCGGCAGCAGTCCGCTGGCACGCGCAGTGGCCGATGCAGCCACCGGCGCAGCGCGGCCACCGGTGCGCATGCGGCTGCCGCTCGCCCGGGCTACGGCGGTCGTGCTCGGCTGGCTGTAGAGGACATAGAACAACTGGCGCATCGCGAACGCGTCGACCTTGAAGCTGAGCTGGTCGGTGACCGCGTCCTCCAGGTGGTGCGCCTCGTCCACGATGAGCCGGCGGTACTCCGGCAGGACGCGGTTTTCTGTCGCGATGTCGGCCATCAGCAGGGCATGGTTGACTACGATGACATGCGCGGCCTCGGCTGCCTTACGCACGCGGTAGAAAAAGCAGCGGCCGTTCATTTCGCTCTGGCAGCGCGTGAGGCTGCAGCCCTCGTTCTCCGCGGAGACCTGGCTCCACACGAAGCGGTCCGACGGCAGTGGCAGCGAAAGTTCGCTTTGGTCGCCGGTCTTCGTGCGCGGCAGCCAGGCCAGGATGCGCGTAATGCCGCGCAGCTCGTCGTGCGACAGGTTGGGCCGCGCTTTGAGCGCGCTGAAGCGCCGCGGGCAGAGGTAGTTGCTGCGTCCCTTCAGCAGGACCGCACGGAAGCCCTCGCGATTCGGGTCGAAGCGCGGGAAGGGGATGCCCGTGGGCTCGTCGCTTAGGTTGCGGGCCACCACGCGCTGCAGGTCGGGCAAGTCCTTCTTGAAGAGCTGGTCCTGCAGGTTGATGGTGTTGGTGCTGATGACCACCCGCTCGTTGTTCCTGACCGCAAAGGCCAGCGCGGGCAGCAGGTAGGCGAGCGACTTGCCCGTGCCGGTGCCTGCTTCCGCCAGCAGGTGATGGCCCTGGTTAAACGCTTCGGCCACGGCCTGCATCATCTCGACCTGGGGCGGGCGGTACTCGTAGCCGGGGAACGCCTGGCTCAGCGCGCCGCCCGGCTGCAGGATGTCGGCCAGTTCATCCACATCCACTGGCTCAGGCGTCTCGGCGGCGGTGAGTGGCTCCGGCATCCGCCAGGGCTGATAGAGCGGGCTGGCCGGGGCGATCTCCGGCAGGGGGATCTCCTCGCGCGGCACGCGCAGGATGCCCAGCGTGGTCAGCGCCTCACCAAACACCACGGCCGGCGGCCAGTCACTGCCCGCGGTCAGCCGGTTGATCTCGAGTAGTACGGCCTGGGGCAGCCGCGCGGCTTCGTCGCAAAGCAGCGCAAAGAGCTTGCCCGTCGCGCGCGCGTCGTCCAGCGCGCGGTGCTGGCTGGGCGAGCGGATGTCGAACCGCTCCGCCAGCGCAGCAAGACTGTAGCCCGGCAGGGAGGGGAGCAGGATGGTCGCCAGCTCCCAGCTATCCAGGCCGACGTTCTCGGTCAGGAGGCCCTGCCCGCGCAGGAATCCGAGGTCAAATCCCACGTTGTGGCCGACCACGGGGCTGCTGCCGACGAAGCGCATGAAGTCGTTGGCAACGTGGCTGAAGCGCGGTGCGTTCGCAACATGGCGGTCCGCGATGCCGGTAATCATCGTGATTTCGGGCGGGATGGGCCGGCCCGGGTTGACCAGGCTGCCGAACTCGTCGATGATCTCACCGTCACGAAACTTGACCGCGCCCACCTCGATGATGGCATCGCGCTCGGCGCTCAGCCCGGTTGTTTCCAGGTCGATGGCAACGTAGGTGCGGGGCAACAGGCCCTCCAGCATAGAGCAGAAATCGTGCGCGGCTCCGGTCGGAGCCCGCGCCGCGGCATTATACCACATCTGTTCGGAAGGGTGGGTAGGAATAGAACGCTGATCGAACTGATCGAACTGATATACACTGATCATCCTGGTGGTTTATCTGACAGGCAGATGGAAAAGTGGTATCCTTGAACCGCTATCGAAATACAAAAAATCAGCGTCAATCAGTCCAATCAGCGTTATCAGCGTTCTATTATGTCATCCGAACTCACCATCACCAGCACGGCCAACCGGCACGTGGTCGAGGCGCGCAAGCTGGCGCAGCGGAAGCACCGTGAGCAGCAGGGCCGCTTCCTCGTCGAGGGACTGCAACTGCTCCACATGGCGCTGGACGGCGGCGCGCAGCCCGATACGGTCTTCTACTGCGAGGAGCGGATGGCGGGCAAGGCGGCGCCTGCGCTCCTTGAACGCTTCCGGCGCAGTCCGGCCACTCTCCTGCGCGTCGCGCCTGCGGTGATGGACGCGCTGGCCGAGCGTGAGATGGCCGGCGGGCTGCTGGCAACCTTCGCCCTGCCCGACGTCCAGCTTGACGCGGTCCGGCTGGTGCAGCCTGCGCTCGTCGTCGTGCTGGACCGGCTGCAGGACCCCGGCAACCTGGGCACGCTCGTGCGCACCGCGGACGCGGTCGGCGCGGCCGCGGTCGTGCAGATCGAGCCGGGCGTGGACCTCTACGACCCGAAGACGCTGCGCGCAAGCATGGGCTCGCTGTTCAATCTGCCCGTCATTCGCACGGGCGACGTGGCCGCGCTGTTCCGCTGGCTGGCGGAGCGCAGGGTGCAGCCCGTCGGCGCGGGCACGCACGCAGGCAAGCCCTGGGGCGAGGGGTTGTGGCAGGGGAACGTCGCGCTGGTGCTGGGCAACGAGGCGCGCGGCCTCTCGCCGGATGTCGCCGCGCACGTCCACAAGTTGGCGCACCTGCCGATGACGGGCAAAGCCGAGTCGCTCAACGTCTCCATTGCAGGCGGGGTGCTGATGTACGCGTGGCTGCGGGAGAACTGGACAGGATAGCGGCCGCGTTTTTGTTGGTGATTCGGGCGATTTGTGGTATATTCTACCTGCTATGCACTCGCAAGGTATTCGACAGGCAGCCATCTCGCTGCGGATGATTCTCAAGTTTCCGACATTGAGCCGGGATTTCGTTTAGCGCGCCGGAGGCACGGATGTAATGTCCGTGTCTCCTTTTTATTAACTCCATGGAGCCAATGTGACAGCCTACATTTTTGTGACGGGCGGCGTGGTCAGCGGGCTGGGCAAGGGCGTCACCGCAGCCTCGGTGGGCCGGCTGCTCAAGAGTCGCGGGGTGCGCGTCTCCATCCAGAAGCTCGACCCCTATCTGAACGTCGATCCGGGAACGATGTCGCCCTACCAGCACGGCGAGGTGTTCGTCACGGACGACGGCGCTGAGACCGATCTCGACCTGGGCCATTACGAGCGGTTCATCGACGAGAACCTGCTCAAAGCCAACAACGTCACGACCGGCCAGATTTACAGCAGCGTGCTGGCGCGCGAACGCCACGGCGACTATCTGGGCGGCACCATCCAGGTCATCCCGCACGTGACCAACGAGATCAAGCGGCACATCCAGGACGCTGCGCGACATGGCGACCCCGATGTGGTCATCGTGGAAGTCGGTGGGACGGTGGGCGACATCGAGAGCCAGCCCTTCCTCGAAGCCATCCGTCAGATGCGCAAGGATGTCGGCCGTGCTAAGACCTTCTACATTCACGTCACGTTGCTGCCGTGGCTGTCAGGGTCCAACGAGCTGAAGACCAAGCCGACCCAACACAGCGTTCGCGAGCTGCGCAGCATCGGCATCCAGCCGGACATGATTGTCTGCCGCTCGGATGTTGAGGTCAGCCAGAGCGTGCGCGAGAAGATTGCGTTGTTCACCGACGTGGAGCGCCGCGCGGTCGTCCCCGCGTATACTGCGTCCAGCATCTACGAGGTGCCGCTGATGCTCGAAGATGAGGGCGTCGCGGACTTCATCGCGGAGCGACTGGAGCTGAACACGACCGGCCCGGACCTGGCCGAGTGGCGCGCACTGGTGGCGCAGATCGCCAAGCCCAAGCCTAGCGTGAGGATTGCGCTGGTCGGCAAGTACGTCGAGCTGGAAGACGCGTACATGAGCGTGCGTGAGGCGCTGCGCCATGCGGCTTGGGCATGGGACCATGACCTCGAGATCGAGTGGGTTCACTCCGAGTCGCTCGAACGGCCGGGCGGCATAGACCGGCTGGCGGGCGTCCAGGGCGTCATCGTGCCCGGCGGCTTCGGTGAGCGCGGGGTCCAGGGCAAGATCAACGCGGCCCGCTACGCGCGCGAGAACCGCATCCCTTACTTCGGCCTCTGCCTGGGGATGCAGGTGATGTGCATCGAGTTCGTCCGCAACGTGCTCGGCCATGCAGAGGCGAACAGCACCGAGTTCAATCCCAAGACGCCTGCTCCCGTCATCAGCCTCATGCCGGACCAGGAAGGCATCGAGGACATGGGCGGGACGATGCGGCTGGGGCTGTGGCCGTGCGTGCTCACGCCCGGGTCACTGGCCGCGGATGCCTATGCGCCGGATAGCGCCGTGCGCGAGCGCCATCGCCACCGGTGGGAGTTCAACAACCGCTACCGCGAGCCGGCGAGCCAGGCAGGCCTCTGTTTCTCGGGGCTGTCGCCCGACAGCCGGCTGGTCGAAATCGCGGAGCTGGATCGCAGCCTCCACCCGTGGATGGTAGGCACGCAGTTCCATCCGGAGTTCCGCTCGCGGCCGAACCGTCCGCATCCGCTGTTCAAAGCATTTATTAAGGCCGTCCTTGACCGGACGGCTTGAACCAATCAGAAGACCGCTAGAGACGTGCCGCCGGCACGCCTCTACGATGCTATTTTAGAGGGGGCACTATGTCTGGACATTCAAAATGGGCTACGATCAAGCGCAAAAAGGGCGCGGCTGACGCCAAGCGCGGGCAGATGTTCACCAAGTTGGCGCGCGAAATCCAGCTTGCCGCCCGCCAGGGCCCTGACACCAACTTCAACTTCCGGCTTCGGCTGATCGTTGAAAAAGCGCGCGCCGAGAATATGCCCAAAGAAAACATCGAGCGCGCCATCAAGCGGGGGGCCGGGCTGGATTCCGAAGCCGGCCAACTTGAAGAGGTGACCTATGAGGGCTACGGGCCGCACGGGGTTGCCATCCTTATGCAGACCGTCACAGACAACAAGAATCGCACCGTATCTGAGATCCGCCGCGCACTGACGCGCGGGGGCGGCAGCATGGGCGAGTCGGGGAGCGTCGGCTGGCTCTTCGAGTCCAAGGGCTACATTGCGGTCTCGATGGAAGGCAAGGACGAGGACAAGGTCTTCGAGCTGGCGCTGGAGGCCGGGGCTGAGGACGTGCAGTTCGGAGAGGAGACTGCGGAGATTTTTACCCAGCCATCCGACCTGCAGACCGTGCGCCAGGCATTCGAGGACGCGCGCTACCAGATCGAGTCCGCCGAGCTAACCATGCAGCCGAAGACGTTGATTTCACTGAGCCCCGCGGACACCCTCCAGGTGCTGAACCTGGTGGAAGCCCTTGAAGAACTGGAAGACACCAGCAAGGTCTACAGCAACCTTGAGATCTCCGACGAGGTGCTGGCTCAGCTTGCATGACGGCGTGGAGTCCCGCTTGATCGTCCTGGGCATTGACCCCGGTACCGCGACGACCGGCTTCGGCCTGGTGGGCGAGGATGAAACGGGCGAGGTCTATCTCGTCCGGTATGGCGTGGTGCAGACGCCCGCGCACACGCCCATGCCTGACCGGCTGCACCAAATCTACGATGAGGTGAGCGCGATTCTGCGCGAGGCCGAGCCGGTTGCGGTGGCCGTCGAGGAGCTGTTCTTCAACCGCAACGTCTCCACCGCGCTGACCGTTGGGCAGGCGCGGGGGGTGGTGTTGCTGGCCGCGGCGCAGGCGGGGCTGCCCGTCTACGAGTACAAGCCCGCGGAGGTCAAGCAGGCGCTCGTCGGGTATGGCCGCGCAGACAAACACCAGATGCAGGAGATGGTGCGGCTGATGCTGGGGTTGCAGGACATCCCGCGGCCCGATGACGCGGCAGATGCCGTGGCCGTCGCCATCTGCCATCTGCACAGCCAGCGGCTTCGCCGGCTGGCCGAAGAATAGCGAGGGGCTGCCTTGATTGCCATTATCGAAGGCCGGGTGCACAGCAAGTCCGCCGAGGGACTGATTATCATGGTGGGCGGTATCGGCGTCCGCGTGCTCTGTACGCAGCCGACGCTGGCCCTGGCGCGGCCGGGAGAGGAGATCGTCCTCTACACGCATCTGATCGTGCGCGAGGACGACCTCACGCTCGTCGGCTTCGGCAGCGAGGAAGAACTCGGCCTGTTCGAGAACCTGATGAGAGTGCAGGGGGTCGGGCCGAGGCTGGCGCTGTCCGTGCTCTCCTTCATGGCCCCGGACGCGCTGCGGCTGGCCATCGGCCAGGAACACCCGGAGCTGCTGGCGCGCGTGCCGGGCATCGGCAAGAAGACCGCGCAGAAGATTGTCCTGGAACTGAAGGACAAGATCGGCGCGGGCGAGGTGTCCGAGGGGCTGGCCGCCATCACCGAGGCGGACGCCGCGGTCATCGACGCGCTGACTGCGTTGGGCTACAGCATCGTGGAGGCGCAGCGCGCGGTCCAGGCGCTGCCCCGCGAGGTCACGGATGTGGAGGAGCGCCTCCGCCGCGCGCTGGCATCGTTCGGGAGTTGAACAGGCCAAGGGATTCCACAAGGGTATCCCTTTATCATCGTCGTAGCATACGCCGGCCCGGTCTCCTTGGTGCAGACCGGGCCGGCTCTATTTCCAATGCGATAGCGGCAGCGTATGGCGTTGCTGCTCTTTCAAGCCTTCTGTTTAGGGAAGCCCTTTTCTGTGCCATGCAACCCTGGCCTTGTGCTGACTCCGCTGGCGGGCGCCGCGGGCTTGCTCACGGGCCTGATTATCGGCCTTGTCGACCTCGTCGTGGCTCTCATTGATGGGTATGTCACCACCATGTTCCGGACTCACGGCGTGAAGCTGACTGCCTGACACCGGTTACTCTGTCCGCTAGTGGCAGAAAACGGATTTGTGCCACAAACCCGTTTTCTTTTGACAAAACCCCGCTGCCGTGCTATATTCGTTCTCCGTGCAGCCGCCGCGCTGCACCCTGTCAAGTCACATACTGGACAACTCATCCAGAGGGGGGGAGGGAACGGCCCTGTGATCCCCCGGCAACCACCTGGAGTCCCGGATCATGGTTGCGCAGACCCAGCCGCTGAGTCCCGGGCACGCAGAATGTGAAGCGTGCTACGGACAGAGCGCAAAGTAGAGGGTTTGTGCCGCCGGTCCAGGCTGGTGCCAAGTCCGTCAGCGTGTTTCTCACGAAACCGTGTTTCGGTGGAAACCTAAGCTGAAAGATGAGAGGTCGGAACATCGTTCGCGCTGTGCCCTCCTCTTGGAGGGCATTTTCTATTTCCGAGTTAGAAACCCGGTTTCTTGGCGAAGTGCAGCTTGGCACAGAGCCCCGGTTTCTTGAGAGGGATAATCCTATGCCGCGCACCCTGTGGTGGGAAGATAACCAGCTCAAAATGATCGATCAGCGGATTCTGCCGCTGCAATACGAGGTCCTGTCATACACCGACTATCGCATCGTCGCGCAGGCCATCACCGACATGGTCGTCCGCGGCGCGCCGGCTATCGGCGCGGCAGGCGGCTTCGGCATGGCCTTGGCCGCATTGCAGAGCCCTGCGCGAGACCGCGACAGCCTGCTCAACGACCTGGCGGAGGCGCAGGCTATACTCGACGCGGCCCGGCCCACCGCGGTCAACCTGAGCTGGGCAACCGCGCGCATCATGGACCTGGCGCGACACACCGTGCTGTCCAACCCCGACGATCTGCGCTCGGCCATCATCGCTGAGGCGCAACACATCGCGGATGAGGATGTCCAGATCAACCGGCGCATGGGCGCGTTCGGCGCGGCTGTTGTGCCGGAAGGCGCCAACATCCTGACCCACTGTAACGCAGGCGCGCTCGCGACCGTGGACTACGGCACGACCCTCGGGGTGGTGCGCGCGGCGGTGGAGCAGGGCAAGCGGGTTCACGTCTGGGTAGACGAGACGCGGCCGCGGCTGCAGGGCGCGCGCTTGACTGCGTGGGAGCTCACGCAGGACGGCATCTCCATGACGCTCATCGCGGACAACGCAGCGGGGATGCTCATGCGGCTGGGTCGAGTGGACGTGGTGCTGTACGGCGCAGACCGGGTGGCGGCGAACGGCGACGTGGCGAACAAGATCGGCTCGTACAAGCTGGCCGTGGTCGCGAAGGAGAACCACATCCCCTGCTTTGCTGTGGTGCCCACGCCGACGATTGACCTCGCGCTGGCGCATGGCGACCTGATCCCCATCGAAGAACGCGCCGCGGAGGAAGTGACGCAGGTCGGCAGCGAGCGTATCGCGCCGGAGGGCGTGGCCGTGTACAACCCGGCCTTTGACGTCACCCCCGCCCGCTACCTGACCGGCATCATCACCGAGGAAGGCATTTGCTATCCACCCTTCGAGCAGAGCCTGCGGCAGGCGGTGGAGTCTGCAGCCGCGCGGCGGGCCGGCGCGCGACGCAACTGATAGAGGCGAACCTGCGATTCGCACCGGATAAACGGATGGAGTTTCGCCGCAGCGATTCTGTTGTGATGATGCGAGGATAGAGCCACATGGCGTCTGACACGGGGCCTGACACGGGGCCTGACAAGATAGCCCGTCCTTATCTCGATACGATTTTCTGCGCGGATGCGCGGCAGATGACCGGCGTGCCGGATGGCGTCGTGCAGCTCGTCGTGACCTCGCCGCCATACAACGTGGCGAAGGATTACACAGATCACAACGACAACCTGGGGCTCGGGGAATATCTCTCGCTGCTCGAAGGCGTGTGGCGGGAGTGTTACCGGGTGCTGGCGCCAGGCGGCCGGCTGTGCATCAACGTCGCCAACACCGACCGCAAGCCGTATCTCTCTTTGGTCAGCCTGATCGACGAGCAGTTGCGGACGAGCCCGTGCCAGTGGCTGCACCGGGGGCATATCATCTGGGACAAGGGGGCCTCCGCCGGCATATCGACGGCTTGGGGCAGCTTCGCCCGTTCGTCCAATCCGATTCTGCGGGATGTCCACGAGTACATCACGGTATGGAGCAAGGCGCAGCTCAAGCTGGTGGAGGGCGGTCTCACCGGCATCACGGGCAACGAATTCGTTTCCTGGACGCGCAGCGTGTGGCGGCCCGAGGACCGCCTCAAGGATCTTGAGCGCAAGATCGCCGAGAAGCTGGCCGACGCGCGGCGTCGCAGCAAGGACGACGAGTGGGTTGCCGAGTCGATTGCCCGCGCCGTATGGGGCCAGGCGACGGAGCCGGGCGATTCGGTCTGGGAGATGACCACCGAGACCGGCGTCGCGCATCCGGCGCCCTTCCCGGAAGAACTGCCCCGGCGGTTGCTACTGCTCTATACGCAGCCCGGCGACCTGGTGCTCGACCCGTTCATGGGCTCCGGCTCGACCGCCGTCGCCGCAGTGCTGACCGGCCGGCACTACGTCGGCTACGAATTGTCCGAGGAGTACTGCCGGCTGGCAGAGCAACGGGTGAAGGAAGCAAGAAGCTAAAAGCTGCAAGCTGCACCTCGCCTATTAGGGGGTAATCGAGTTATCCATGTCAGTCATCGTCACTGGTTCAATCGCAACCGACTATATCATGAAGTATCCCGGCCGGTTCCTGGAACATATCTTGCCCGAGGCCGGCAAGCTCAGTGTGAGCTTCCTGGTCGAAGATAAAGAGATGAGCCGCGGCGGCATCGGCCCGAACATCGCGTACACAATGGCGCTGCTCGGTGAGCGCCCGCGGCTGATGGGCACGGTCGGCCAGGACTTCGCGGACTACCGCGCGTGGCTGGAACTCCAGGGCATCGACACCGCGCTCGTCATTGCCTATCCGGACGAGTTCACCGCCACCTTCACCGTTATTACCGACCTGGAGCAGAACCAGATTGCCGGATTCCATGCGGGCGCGATGAGCCGGGGCCGCGAGCTCACCTATCGCGGGCTGGATGCCAGCGAGGTGGACTACGTCATCATCTCGCCCCATGACCCCGAAGGAATGCTGCGCAACTGCGCCGAGTGCCGCGATCTGGGCCTGCGCTTCGTCTTCGACCCGAGCCAGCAGCTTGCCCGGCTCAGCGGTGAACAGGTGCTCGCCGGCATGCAGGGCGCATATGCGTTGACGGTCAACGACTACGAGCTGGAGCTCATCAAGTCGAAGACCGGGCTGGACGAGGCAGGCATCCTGGCGTGCGTCGAGCTGCTGGTCGTCACCCGCGGTCCGGACGGCTCCACCTTCATGTCGCGCGACCGCCGCGTGGACGCGCCCATCGCGCCCGCTGCACACATCGTCGACCCCACCGGCGTCGGCGATGCGTTCCGCGGCGGCCTGCTGACTGGCCTGGTCCGCGGCTATTCCTGGGAGACCACAGCGCGCATCGGCGCGCTGGCTGCGACCTACTGCCTCGAGCAGACCGGCACGATGAACCACCGTTACACGGTGCCAGAGTTCGTGGCGCGCTACCGCGAGTACTTCGGGGACGCGCCGGAGCTAAACGATATGTTACAGGTTGGCAGGTTGAAGGTTGAAGGTTCGTAAAGGCCACGTCAACTTTCAACTTTCCAACCTGCAACCCAATAAAAGGAGTTACAACCGAGTGAGCACTAACTACGACATCAAGGACATTCGCCTGGCAGACAAGGGCCGGTTCCGCATGCAGTGGGCCGCGCGCGAGATGCCGGTGCTCGACCTGATCGAAGCGCGGTTCGCCAAAGAGCGGCCGCTGGATGGCCTGCGCATCTCGGCGTGCTTGCACGTCACGAGCGAGACGGCCAACCTCATGCGCGTGTTGCAGGCAGGCGGCGCTGACGTCGTGCTGACCGCGTCCAACCCGCTCTCGACCCAGGACGACGTTGCGGCCACGCTCGTCGCCCATTACGAGATGCCGGTGTACGCGATTAAGGGCGAGAATAACGCGACCTACTACGAGCACATCAAGGCCGCGCTCGATTTCAAGCCCCACA
>CAZTMA010000004.1:0-83182 GCA_964614645.1 uncultured Anaerolineales bacterium | reverse complement strand
GCCGGCGACGTCGGCCGCGTGCACAGCCTGGGCGTGACCTATAGCGAGCTGGACGTCGAGTTGCACCGGCTGATGAGCGAGTGGGCGGAGATGGCGTAGGGTTGGGAGGAAGTGTGCCGCGGCAGGTCATCGGGCTGACGGGCAGCATTGGGACGGGCAAGAGCCGCGTGCTCGATACGCTCGTTTCGCTGGGCGCGGACGGCGTGGATGCCGACCGCATCAGCCACGAGGTCATGCTGCCGGATGGCCCGGCGTTCGAGCTGGTGGTGGCTGCGTTCGGCCGCGAGATAATGACGACCGAGGGGCAGATTGACCGGCCTCGGCTGGGCCAACGGGTCTTTGCCGACCCTGCAGCGCTGGCGCGGCTGGAGAGCATTATTCACCCGGCGGTGCACGAGGCCATCAGGGTCCGGCTGGCCGCATCCAGCGCGCCGGTCTTCGTCATCGAGGCCATCAAGCTGCTGGAAGCCGGACTCAGCCGGGCATTGTGCGATGTGGTGTGGGTGACACACTGCAGCTTCCGGTCGCAACTGGCGCGGCTGAAAGCCAGCCGGGGGATGTCTGCGGCCGAGGTGCGGCGGCGGCTGGCCAACCAGATGCCGCCTGCCGAGATGGCCCGGCAGGCCGATCGGGTCATCGACACCGAGGGGACGTACGCAGAGACGGATCTGGCCGTGCTGGCAGGCTGGACAGCGCTGGGAGTGCCGTTGCCGCCGCCGGAATATGCCGCTGCGGTGGATGACGACGCCGAGGGTGTGGCCGCGGTGCTCAACAGCGTGGTGCGCGAGGGCGGTCAGACGGTGATCGACCGCACCTTCACACCCGGCCAGGAGCGCCGGTTCATTCGTAGCCTGCCCGCGCGCAGCCGTCTGACCATCGCCCGGCTCGGCCGGGTGGTCGCTGGGTTTCAGGTCATGGAGCCTTACGCAGCCTACACGGGCGCGATGGATCACGTCGCTGGTCTGGGAACCTATGTCGCGGCCCCCGTGCGCGGCCGGGGCCTCGGGCAGGGACTTATGGCGCAGACGTGCGCCGCGGCACGCGAGATGGGCTATCGGAAGTTCGTAATTATGGTGCGGGCCGACAATGCCGGCGCGCAGGCATTCTATGAGCGGGTGGGATTCCGTATGTGCGGCCGGTTGACCGCGCAGGCTCGGCTCGACAGCCACGATGTGGACGAAATCATTTACGAGCTTTTTTTGTAGGGGAGAGCCAGACCTTTTCGGTTTCACAAACCTGGAAGGTCTACCGGGAGTTGCAGTATGATACAACTGCGTAAGTTATGGGACGAGCATCCGAACCTGGTGTCCTGGCTGGCACTGGCGGTCGGCATGGTCGTGATTCTCTACTTTGCGGCGCGCCACGTCGGCTTCCAGCCCGGCCAGTGGGCCGCGCTCATCGCCGCCACCGTCGGGCTGGCGGGGTTGTGTGTCTGGATTATCAGTTGGGAAGACCGTGACAGTCAATGAGCAAGCGTGACTATTATGAGGTTCTCGGCGTCGGGCGTGACGCCGACGAGAACGCCATCAAGAGCGCGTACCGGCGCCTTGCCCGGCAGTATCACCCTGACGTGAACAAGTCGGATGATGCCGAGGAACGGTTCAAGGAAATCAACGAGGCGTACGAGGCCCTGAGCGACGCGGACAAGCGTGCGGCGTACGACCGGTACGGCCATGCCGCCACGCAGGGCGGCTTCGGCGCGGGCGGGCCGGGCGGCGCAGGCTATGGCGGCTTCCCCGGCTTCGGTGACATCTTCGAGGAATTCTTCGGCGGCATGGGCGGGATGCGCGGCGCGGCACGCGGTCCGGCGCGCGGCGCGGATCTGCGCTACGACATGGAGATTACCTTCCAGGAAGCCGTCTTCGGGGCTGAGAAGGAAATCGAGGTCCCGCGACAGGAAGCCTGCCCCGTGTGCCAGGGTTCCGGCGCGGAGCCGGGCACAAAGCCCATTCGCTGTCCCCAGTGCAACGGCACGGGCGAGGTGCGCCGCGCACAGCAGACCATCCTGGGCCAGTTCGTCAGCGTGAGCACCTGCCCGCGCTGCAACGGCGAGCGCGAGATCGCGACGACCCCGTGCACCAACTGTCGCGGGCAGCGCCGCGTGCAGGTCACACGCAAGCTGGCGGTGAGCATTCCGGCGGGCGTGGATGACGGCATGCGCATCCGGCTGGCGGGCGAGGGTGAGCCGGGCGAGCGCGGCGGGCCGACGGGCAACCTGTTTGTCGTGCTGCACGTCAAGCCGCATCCGCTGTTCCAGCGGCAGGAAAACGATATCGTGCTGGAACTGCCCGTCAACATCGTGCAGGCCACGCTGGGCACAGAGCTGGATGTGCCGACGCTGGACGGGACAACGAAGCTGACCATTCCCGCGGGCACGCAGCACGCCGAGGTCTTCCGCCTGCGCGGGAAGGGCGTCCCGATTCTGCGGAGCAGCCGCCGCGGGGATCAACTGGTGGTCGTGCGCGTGGTCGTGCCGGAGAAGCTCAACGACAAACAGCGCAAGCTGCTCAAGGAACTGGGCGAATCGCTGGGGCTGGAATCGCTCGGCAAGGACAATCGCAGCCTGTTCGAGAAGCTGATCGACGCGGTCGGGGATGCGTTTGGACAATGAGCAAGGAGCTGTCACGTGCAGTGGGTTGAGATTAGCGTGCGCGCCGATGGCGAGGCCGCGGAAGCCGTCAGCGAGCTGTTCAACCGGCTGAACAGCCGGCCCGACGGCCAGGGCGGCGCGGTCACCGAAGTGGGCGGGTTCGACCCGGTCGGTGACGATCACCGTCCCTTCGTGACTGTGCGCACCTACCTCCCCGCGAGCGAGCCTGGCAGCGCAGCCCGCCAGCGCCAGATCGAGGAGGGGCTGTGGTTCCTCGGCCGCATCTATCCGCTGAGCGAGCCGCAAATCCGCCCGCTGGCCGAGGAGGATTGGGCGAACGCGTGGAAGGCCAGCTATCGCCCGCTGCATGTGGGCCGTTTCCTTATCATCCCCGAATGGGAGCGGGGGAGCGTGCAGCCCGCCGAGGGTGAGCTGCCGATTGTGCTCGATCCCGGCATGGCGTTCGGCACGGGGCTGCACCCCAGCACGCAGCTCTGCCTGCAGGCCATGCCGGACGTCATCCGGCCGGGCCAGCGCGTACTGGATGCCGGCTGCGGCTCGGGCATTCTCAGCATCGCCGCCGCCCGGCTCGGCGCAGGGCGTGTGGACGCGTTCGACATCGATCCCATCGCGGTCACCGCGACGCAGGAGAATGTCGCGCTGAACGGCCTGCCGATTACGGTCCACGTCGTGGAGTCCGAGGGGCCGGGCGGCGCCGATCCGTTCTGGCTGCCGGTGGACGCAGCGCCCCCGGTCTGGGACGTTATCCTTGTCAACATCCTGCCCCACGTCATCCGGGCCTTGATCGAACAGGGCCTGCACACATATCGCGCGGCGGGCGGGCAGATGATCCTTGCCGGCATCATTGAGGAACGCGAGCCTGAGCTGGTGGCCTTCCTGGCGGAGCAAGGCTTGGCCGTCCAGCACCGCTTCGGCCAGGGCGACTGGGTGGCGCTGGTGGTTGCCTGAGCGAGGTTGTATGAAGCAGGCGTATCCCATCCTCGAATTTGACCCGGCACCGCGCGGCATCATCGAGCCGCGGCGTCCTGCGAAGCTCAATTCGGTGCCGGAGGTGTGCGTCGTCTGCTTCTTCGGTGATGTCATCCGCAAACTCGTGCGCGAGAAGCGGCTGCGGCGCATCTACACAATACGCAGCGAGATGGGGCCGCACTACCTGTATGAAATGACCGTGGATGGGCAGCAGCCGGGCGTTGGACCTCAGCGCGTAGCCGTCTTTCACTCGGCGGTCGGCGCGCCGCTGGCCGCGGGGCTGGTGGAGGAGATTATTGCATGCGGCTCGCGACGGTTTGTTGCATGCGGCGGCGCAGGCGTGCTGGACCGCGAGATTGCCGTCGGCCACGTCGTCATCCCGGTCAGCGCAGTCCGCGACGAGGGAACCTCGTATCATTATCTGCCGCCGGGCCGCGAGGTGACGGCCAGCCCCGCGGCCGTCGCGGCCATCGAGGAGGTCTTGCAGGCGCGCGGCGTCCCGTATGTGAAGGGCAAAACGTGGACGACCGACGGCTTCTATCGCGAAACGCCGGACAAGGTTGCGCTGCGCCGCGAGGAGGGCTGCCTGACCGTCGAGATGGAGGCCGCAGCCTTCTTCGCGGTCGCGCAGTTCCGCGGTGTGCACTTCGGCCAGATGCTCTATGGCGGCGATGACGTCAGCGGGGCGGAGTGGGATCACCGCGACTGGGTCAAGCGGCCCACGATCCGCGAGCAGTTGTTCTGGCTGGCGGTCGAAGCCGGCCTGGCGATGGACGCATAATGCACCGTTTCTTTGTCTCCGCCTCCGATTTCGCGCAGCAACCGGTCGCGCTGGTGGGCGAGCAGGCTCACCAGGTGCGGCGGGTGTTGCGGCTGCGGCTGGGTGAGACGGTGATGCTGCTCGACGGGCAGGGGGGCGCGGGTGAGGCCATGCTCGTGGCGCTGGACGAGCGCAGCGCGCGCTTCAAGATGACGCGGCGCTGGCAGGCCCCGCGCGAGCCCGCCGTCCACATCACGCTGTATCAGGCCGTGCTCAAGGGCGAACGGTTCGGCTGGGCCCTGCAGAAGGGCGTCGAAGTCGGCATCAGCCGGTTTGTGCCGCTGGTGTGCGAGCGAAACGTCGTGGACGACCTGGACGCAGGGGAGGACAAGCGCGACCGTTGGCAGCGCATCATCCAGGAGGCTGCGGAGCAGAGCGGCCGTATGTACCTGCCGGAGCTGCTGCCTGCGCAGTTCTTCAGTCGTGCAGTCCAGGCGGGCGACGATGCAGAGGAGGCTCCCGACTTGCGGCTGATTCCCTGGGAGGGCGAGCGGGAGATGCGGCTGAGCACCGCCCTGGCCGCGTGTAACTTGACCGGCGAGGCGCGCATCCAATTGTTTGTTGGGCCCGAAGGTGGCTTTGCAGAAGCCGAGATTGCCCTGGCCCGGCGCTATGGGATTCAATCGGTCAGCCTGGGGCCGCGGATTCTGCGGGCGGAGACGGCAGGCGTCGTCGCCGCGGCCGCAATCCTGTACCAGGCGGGCGACTTCTAAGTCTTTGTAACATAGTGAAGTCCGCATCCCCGGATGTGGATGGCATAAACATGGAGGCATTATCATGTTGGATGGATTGAGTTTCAACCTGGGCAGCACCGGCAGCGAAGAAGCCGGCGGCGCTGCCGCTGGCGAGGAGACACAACCGGTCGAGCGCGGGCCGCGGCCTGAGATCGAGAACGTCATTATCGTCGGCAGCGGACCGGCCGGGTGGAGCGCCGCGATCTACACTGCGCGCGCTAACCTGCGCCCCCTGCTCATCACCGGCAACGACCTGGGCGGGCAGATCGCGCTGACGACCGAGGTTGAGAACTTCCCCGGCTTCGAGTCCATCCAGGGGCCGGAGCTGGTCGAGCGGATGCAGCGGCAGGCCGAGCGCTTCGACACCGAAGTGCTGATCGACTATGTCACTGAGATCGATGTGAATGGCCCGCCCTTCACGGTCAAGACCGCCGGAGGCCAGGAGTTCAAGACGAAGGGTCTTGTCGTGGCAACCGGCGCGTCGCCGCGGCGGTTGGGCGTGCCGGACGAAGAACCGCTGACCGGCCGCGGGGTGAGCTACTGCGCAACCTGTGACGGTTTCTTCTTCCGCAACAAGGATGTTATGGTCATCGGCGGCGGCGACAGTGCGCTGCAGGAAGCCTTGTTCCTGACCAAGTTTGCGTCGCGCGTGCGCATCGTGCACCGCCGCGACCAGTTGCGTGCGGGCGCGACTTTGCAGCGCCGCACGAAGGAAAATCCGAAGATCGAGTTCGTGTGGAACACGGTCGTGACCAGCATCAACGGCCAGAACAAGGTCGAGTCGGTCACGCTGCGCGACCTGGTGACCGGGGAGACCCACGATACCCCGACAGACGGCGTGTTTGTCTACATCGGCCACTTGCCCAACAACCAGTTGTTCCAGGGCAAGTTGGAGATGGATGAGGATGGCTACCTCATCACGGACAAGCTGATGCGCACGAGCGTGCCCGGCATCTTCGCGGCGGGCGAAATCCAGGATCATCGTTTCAAGCAGGCTGCCACCTCTGCAGGGCAAGGCGTGGCCGCGGCAATGGAGGTCGAGAAGTACCTGGCCGACCTGGAGGATCGGACCTATCCGGGCCGCGAGGAGACCTATACCGAGGTGGAGATGGCCGCATAGGGCATATTATGGACCTTCGAGGTTTCAGGCCAACCCGCAGGTTGGCACAACCTCGAAGGTCTTTACACGGGAAGGAACCCAGCATGGCAACGATTGCCGAACTCCAGTCCTACCAGCGCAAAGCCTCGGCGCACACACGCAACACGGTCGTCTGCTCGCCTTTTCATCTCTACATCCACCCGACCGACACCTTCCGTTTCTTCAACTACGCCATCCCGGATATTCCGGTCGAAGCGTTGAGCCATGACGACCTGGCGCGCCTGCGCGTGGCATTTGCGATGCAGGGGCGGGTGATGCGGTTCGAATTTATCCATGAGTACACGCCGATGCTGCGCGGGCTGTTAGAGGGTCTGGGTGTGCCCCTTGAGAGCGAGACCCCGCTGCTGGTTTGTACGCAGGAGACATGGCGGGCTGTGCCTGGACCGGAGGGACTGGAGATTCTGCGGTTGACGGCAGACTCACCGGAAACGTATCTGGCAGCGCAAATCACCGTAAGCAGCCGGGGGTTTGGCGGCGACGGCCGCGAGGTGAACGCGGAGCGGATCGCGGACCTGCGCCGCCGGCTGCGTCTGGGCAGCGGGTACACTCTCGCGCTGTTGGACGGAGCGCCCGTCGGCGTCGGCGCATACATGGTACCGCTGGAGGGGTTCAGCGAGTTGGTGGGCATCGCGACGCTGCCGGAATACCGGCGGCAGGGCATCGCAGGCGCAGTCACTGCGGCGATGGCGCGCCAGTTGCTCGATGAAGGGGTGCACACAGCATTTCTGACCGCCGCGGATGATGCGGCGAGCCGGGTCTACCAGCGCGCAGGATTCAACCGGGTGGGAACGGGACTGGCGTTCTGCGAGGAATAAATCATTGATGCTCTTTTGCTGGCCTGGTGAAACCAGGCCAGCAAAAGAGCTCTTAGGTGTATTTACACAAACAGCGGCGCCATCTCGGCCTGCGCGACGAGGGCCTGCATCTCGTTGTCGCCGGGGCGGTGCTCGAAGCGAGTTGCCGCATCCAGCACGCGCGGCAGCACATGGATGTCACCGACCGTGTTCAGGAACACATCGGACCGGCCCAGCACCCACCAGACGGCCTTGTCCAGGTCCTCTTGCTTCTCCAGTGGTTGGTACCAGGTGGCGCGGACGCGTTCCTGTTCGCCCCAAGGCCGGCGCGTGACGCCCTTGATCGTCTGTACCGGCACATTGCGCTGCTTGCAGAGCGCGACCAATGCCTCGAAGCTGGCTGCGTATTCCGGGTTCTGCACCAACGGGAAATTGTAGGGCAGCAGCACGGAATCGAAGTCGTAACGTTCCAGGCTCTTCATGTGCATCTTCGGCACGACCAGGTCGTGGCCCGTTACGCCGATGAAGCTGACCAGCCCTTGCGCTTTGGCCTCAACTGCGGCCTCGAGCGCGCCGCCCGGCCCCATCGCGGTCTCCCACTCCTGCGGGTCCACCAGGTAGTGCAATTGGAGGAGGTCCACATGGTCGGTCTGCAGCCGTTCGAGCGAGCGATGGATTTCCTCTTTTGCCTTTTGGTAGGTGCGCTCGCCGGTCTTGGTCGCCAGGAAGATCTTGTCGCGGTTGTGCTTGACCCACGGGCCAAGCAGCACTTCGGACTTGCCATAGCTGGCCGCCGTGTCGAAGTGGTTGATCCCATACTGCATCAGCAGGTCGATGGTCTGGTCCGCCTCAGCCTGCGTGACGTTGCCGAACGCGGCCGCGCCGAAGATGACGCGCGTGCTGAGGTGGCCGGTCCGGCCAAACACCTTCTTCTCAATCGTACCCATGTCTCATCTCTCCTATTGATTCGAATAATCGTAAAACCCGCGGCCGCTCTTGCGGCCCAGGTAGCCGGCGCTCACCATCCGCCGCAGCAGGGGCGGAGCGGCGAAGCGAACATCCTTTGTCTCATTGAACACGGCGTCCGCAATGAACAGCGTCGTGTCGAGCCCGATGAAGTCGAGCAGGGCGAAGGGCCCCATCTTGTGGTTCAGACCTAACACAATCGCCGTGTCGAAGTCTTCCTTCGTAGCGACTCCCTTTTCCAGCGCGTCGATCGCGTGCAGGAGATACGGAATCAGCAGCAAGTTGACGATGAAGCCGGGCGAGTCCTTGCTGACGACAATGGTCTTGCCCAGGCTCTCCCCGAACGCCTTCGCCGCCTGGAAGGTCTCCTCGCTGGTCAGGAACGTGCGCACCATCTCGAGCAGCGGCATGACGGGCACCGGCTGCATGAAATGGAGGCCCAGTACCTGCGCGGGCCGTTTCGTCGCGGCAGCCATATCGGTGATGGCGAGCGACGAGGTGTTGCTGGCGAGAATCGCGTGCGGTGGGGTGACCGCGTCCAGCTCCGTAAAGACCCTGCGCTTGAGGTCCAGGTTCTCAGCCACCGCCTCCACCACGAGGTCACAATCCGAAAATGCAGAGAAGTCCGTTGCGCCGATGATGCGGGCGCGGGCTGCGTCGCGATTTGCGGCGGAGAGCTTGCCCTTGGCGACAGCCTTGTCCAGCGAGCCGTTGATGCGCGCCAGGCCGCCTGCCAGCAGCTCGCGGCTAACCTCGCGCACGATGACCGTGTAACCAGCTTTCGCGCAGACCTCGGCTATGCCGGAGCCCATCAGCCCGCAGCCGACGATGCCGACGCGTGAGACCGGTTGCGTCATGGCAGACCCTCCTGGGTGACGAAAGACGGATGAGAAACGAGTAACGAGCAAAAGTGACGAACGAGCCGACGGACGATCATACTGCCCCAGTATACCGGGTTTTGGGGGAGATGGCAACGTCGGGAGGTAGTTTGGGTCACTTCTTGGCCTTTCGCCCCGCTAAAGGTACAATCGATCAGAATCTTGTTCGGGGAGTGCTGTTTGGAACGACCGTTGATCCTGGCCTCGCAGTCGCCGCGGCGGTCACAGTTGCTGGCCGCGCTGGGTCTCGCCTTTACCGTTGATGTGGCGGACGTCGACGAGACACCGCTCCCCGGTGAGCAGCCGGACGCGCTGGTCTGCCGCTTGTGCCGGGCCAAGGCCGCGGCCGTCGCCCAGCGTCACCCCCGAGCGTTGGTGCTGGCCGCCGACACGCTGGTCGTGCTGGACGGCCTGCTGCTGGGCAAACCCGTGGATCCAGGCGAGGCGGTCGCCATGCTCACCCAGCTGCGCGGTCGAACGCACCAGGTCTACACCGCAGTGTGCCTGGCGCAGGGCAGCGTGCACGACGCGCGCCTCTCCATCAGCGATGTGACCATGCGTGCGTACAGCGACGCTGAGGTCAGCCGCTATGTCGCCAGCGGCGACCCGCTGGACAAGGCCGGCGCGTATGCCATCCAGCATCCGTGGTTTTCACCGGTCGCCGCGTGGACGGGGTGCTATGCGGGCATCATGGGGCTGCCTCTGCGCCTGGCCCGTGACATGCTGCACGACGCGGGGGTGCGCGTGCCCGGCGACGTGATAACGGTCTGTGAGCGTCTCAACGGGGGGCGGTGCTGCGCCCGGGAGATGACGGTTGGTAGAGATGACAAACATGCCTGATGAATTGTTGGCCGGGTTGAACCCGGCCCAGCGAGAAGCTGTTACCACGATCAAGGGTCCGGTGTTGGTGTTGGCAGGGCCCGGGTCGGGCAAGACGCGCGTGCTGGCGCACCGCGTGGCCTACCTGCTGCGCCACGCCAACGCGCATCCCCGGTCGATTATGGCCGTCACATTCACCAACAAGGCCGCGGGCGAGATGCGCGAGCGCATAAACAAGCTGGTGGGCCAGGCTGTGCCCGTGAGCACGGGCTGGCGCGGGCTGACCATCGGCACGTTTCACAGCATCTGTGCGCGCATCCTGCGTGCGGATGCTCAGGCCGCGGGCCTCAATCCCAACTTTGTCATCTACGATGACGGCGAGCAGCTCACTGCAGTTAAGCAGGCGCTGCGCGACCTGAAGCTGGACGAGAAGCTCTACAAGCCCGAGGCCATGCGCAGCGCCATCTCGAAGGCCAAGAACGAGTTGATTCGCCCCCAGCAGTTCGAGGCGACGACCTACTGGGCCGAGATTGCGCGGCGGGTCTACACGCGTTACGAGGAAATCCTGACCGCGAACGGCGGGCTGGACTTCGACGACCTGCTGTGCCGCGTCGCGTGGCTGTTCCGCGAGCAGCCCGAGGTGCTGAAGCGTTACCAGGACCGGTACGAGTACCTGCTGGTCGATGAGTTCCAGGACACGAACACGGCGCAGTATGACCTTGTCTGCCGGCTTGCCTCTGCGTCGCGCAACCTCTTCGCCGTCGGTGATGAGGATCAGTGTCTGGTCGCTGGAACTGAGATTCTAACGCCTACTGGTCCGGTCACCGTCGAGCAAGTGCGCGTCGGCGACAGAGTACTCGCGGCTGCAGGACACGGCAGTCGAGCAGTCGGTACAGTGGACGCCTGTCCAAGCCACCATTATGCTGGCGACGTGGTCACGGTATGTACTGCGTATGGGCGGCAACTAACTGCGACGCCTGAGCATTGCGTTTTCGCCAGGTTCGACCCTAACAACGATCGATACCGTTACGTATACTTGATGTATTCCCGCAGGCTTGGATATCGCATCGGCCAGACGGGGGCGATTCGCTCGAACGGTGACAAGAAATATCCTGGCTTTACTGAACGTTTGCGCCAGGAACGCGGTGACGCGATTTGGTTGCTCCGCGCCTGTGGAGATGCAGGGGAGGCAACCTACTGGGAGTCCTACTACGCAGCCAAATACGGATTGCCGACGGCATGTTTCTATGCCGATGGGCGACGAGTGTCTATGACGAACGAGCATATCCAGCGCCTGTACTCAGAACTTGATACTGCTGGTTGTGCAGCCAGACTGGTGAATGATCTGGGACTTAGCCTCGCGCACCCGCATCACGTGCCTCAAACTACTATTCGGGGTGCGTCCTTGCGCAAGACCATCTCGCTTAACATGTTCGGCGCCAGTAACGTTAAGTATGGCGGCGGTCGCTGGCACAGACCATTCGATCCATGGCATCTACACGAGTTGTCTATTTGTAGCTCGGATGAGCCGTATCGTCAGCAGGTTGAGCAGGTGTTGCCGACGCGACCTCACAAGGAAATCTACTGGCAGGCCCGACGTACGCACGGCGATTACGATGCAATGCTGCTTACCCTGGATGAACTCACTGCTGCTATCCCTGACGCCCGGATCTGGAAGCGAGCAAAACTGACCGACGAGACGTTTGAATTCATGCCCATCGGCAACCTGGTTCCCGGCGCAATCTTGCCGGTGCTTGACGTGAATGGGAAAGTGACGGAAGACGAAGTTGTTGCAGTGAATCACCGGCACTACGATGGGCTCGTCTATGACCTGTCGGTGCCGAATTATCGGAACTATGTTGCTGGTGGCATTGTGGTTCATAACTCTATCTATATGTTCCGCGGTGCGGACTACCGGAACGTGATGCGCTTCCGGGAGGACTTCCCCGAGGCGAAGGTCGTGCTGCTGGAGCAAAACTACCGCTCGACGCAGACCATCCTCGATGTCGCAAACGCGGTCATCGTGCGCAACCAGCACCGCACCCCCAAGAAGCTGCGCACCGACCGCGGGCAGGGCCTCGAAATCATCTCGCACGAGGCGTATGACGAGGCAGACGAAGCCGCGTTCATCGTCAGCGTGATTCAGCGACTGGTGCGCCAGCACGAGGCCACGTTGGGTGACTGCGCGGTCATGTATCGCACCAACGCGCAGTCGCGCTCGCTCGAAGATGCCTTTATCGCGCGGGGCATCCCCTACCGGTTGGTCGGTGGGGTGCGGTTCTATCAGCGGCGGGAAATCAAGGATGCGCTGGGCTATCTGCGGCTGGTGCACAATCCGGCGGACAATATCAGCCTGGGCCGGATCATCAATGTGCCCCCGCGCAGCATCGGTGACAAGACCGTGTCTAACCTCGCGGCGTGGAGCGCAGAGCTGGGCGTACCGATGGTAGGCGGGCTGGCGCTATTGGCCGGCGACCTGAACAGCGCGCTGCTCGACGACGAATTCCGGGCGCGTCACACACAGGCTCCGCAGCATCCCTTTGGCTCGGCCGCGGTCAAGTCGCTCACCGCGTTCTACAAGATGCTGGCACGCTGGCTGGCGGTGAAGGACGGCCTGACCGTTGCAGAGCTGCTCGACCGCATCACGGAGGAATCCAGCTACACGACGTGGCTGCGCGATGGCACCGAAGAAGGTGAGGACCGCTGGGCGAACGTCCAGGAACTCCGCAGCGTGGCTGCGCATTACGACGACTTCCCGCCTGACCTCCGGCTGACTGCCTTTTTGGAGGAAGTCGCGCTCGTGTCGGACCAGGATGACCTGGCAGACCCCGAGGACCGGGTGACGCTGCTCACCATCCATACGTCGAAGGGCCTGGAGTTTCCGGTCGTCTTCATCGTCGGGCTGGAAGAGAACATCTTCCCTCACAGCCGGAGCCTGGAAGACCCCGACCAGATGGAGGAAGAGCGCCGGCTCATGTATGTCGCGGTGACCCGCGCGAAGGACCGGCTGTACCTGCTGCGTGCGTTCCGCCGCATGTTGTACGGCCGTAGCGAGATGAATGAGCCATCGCGTTTTCTCAAGGATGTGGCAAAGGTGCAGGGGGTGCACAACGATGCGACCAGTGGCCGGGCTGCGAGTGACCGTGCGAGCGGCTACGGCAATGGCGGGCTGTCTGAGCGCACCGGATATGGCGGCCCATACGGCGGCCGCAGCGCCGCGCGCGCCGGCGACGATCCGCCGTGGGGCCAGCGATCGCGCCCCGCACCGCGCGGCTTGGGCCGCGCGAGTGAGCCGCCGGTCCGCAGCGCCGGCAGCATGGCATCGCGCTCTCCGGCGAAACCTCCGGCGCGTCAGGAACGTCCCCTTCAGTTCAAGCCCGGCGACCGCGTTGACCATGGCCTGTTCGGGCAGGGCATCGTCATCAGGTCCGAGCCGACTGCGGATGATGAGGAAGTCACGGTGGCGTTCGCGGGCAAGGGAACCAAGACCCTGCTGGCCGGATTCGCCAAGCTGCGCAAGCTGTAATAGAGCTATCAGGAGTCGAGGCTTTAGCCGGTCAGGCAGTCTGTGTCTGAAGCCACCCAAACCGGCTGAAGCCTCGACTCCAAGCCTCCGTAATGGCACTACAGTTGGGATTCCCGGAACATCCCTACTTCCCAATTCGCGCGAACTTGGGTAAGATACAGGCCACGCGTATGTATGTCTCCCAGGAGTACACAAGATGCCCCATTCTGTCACCTTCCCCCGCCCGGCGCGAGCTGTGCTCATCGGCCTCGCGCTCTGTCTGCTGCTCGTCCCTTTGACCGGCTGCGGCCGTTCTGCGCCGCCGCCTGAGCCGGTTGAAATCACCTTCCGCCACCCCGACCGGGACCAGCAATACTTCGAGAATGCGTTGACCGGGTTCAACGAGAAGTATCCGCATATCACGGTCAACCTGAGCACTACCGACTCCGCGGCCGATTGCTTCGTGGACGAATCCTACGACATCACCGGTCTCGTGGCCAACGAGGAGATCGTCAACCTCAATCCCTTCCTGGACCAGAACGAGGATTTCGACAAGAGCGATTTCGTGCCCGGGATGCTCGAGATCTTCACCACCGAGAACAAGCTGTGGGCCATCCCCGCGGGCTTCAACCCGGCCGTCATGTACTACAACCAGGACCTGTTCGACCGGTACGACGCGGACTACCCGGCCGCCAACTGGACGCTGGACGACTTCCTGGCCGCAGCAAATGCCATTCGCGACCCCGATAACAACGTCTTCGGCTATGCCAGCCCCCCGGTCACAGATATGCCCGATGCCCTGATGTTTCTCTACAGCAGGGGCGGGCGCATCCTCGACGACCTGCAGAATCCCTCGCGGGTGACGCTGGATGACCCGGCGACCATCGAGGCGCTGGAATGGTACGTCCGGCTCATCAACGATCATAACGTCGCACCGACTCAGGAGCAGAGCCGGGAGACCTTCGGCAGCGACAACCGCTCGGTCTATCGCGGCATCATGCAGAACCAGGTCGGCACGTGGATCGGCTGGTTCCAGGACCGCGGCGGCCTGACGTGGGACATCGAATGGCCGATGAAGTGGGGCATGGCGCCGCTGCCGCGCGGCGAAGCGTCGGTCACGATGGCGTTTGCGGAAGGCTATTTCATCTCCGCCGATTCGCCCAATACGGAAGCCTGCTGGCAGTGGCTCTCCTATCTGTCGCATGAGGCTATCGTGCGCATGATCCCGCCGCGGCAGTCCGTCATCAATTCGGAGGCCTACGAGCGGCTGGTCGGCCGTGAGGCCGCTGCAACCGCACGCGCGGCCATTGAGGACGTGGTCCTGGTTTCGGCTGAACTGGCCGAATACGAGGATGTGCTCCAGATATTCTATATGGCGGTACTCGGCGTTCTGGACGGGCAGCTCACGGCCGAAGAGGCGATGATATTTGCCCAGCAGGAATGGGATGCACGGGCGCCTGAGTAGGCCGGCGTCACTCTATCCAACAAAGGACACATGATGAACGACGACATTCTTTCACAATTGGTCACCCTGTCGAACAGCCTGGGCCGCCCCGAGAACGACTACGTCATCCTGGGCGAGGGCAACACCTCCGCGCGGGCTGATGCCGAGACGTTTTGGGTCAAGGCCAGCGGCACTGAGCTCCGCACTATCACGGCAGAGGGCTTCGTGCGCTGCTCGTTCGAGCGGGTGAAGGCGCTGATGGACCAGCCCGACCTAACGGATCAGCAGGTTAAGGAGGGCATGACCGCGGCACGGGTGGACCCTGCCGCGACGAAGCATCCCTCCGTCGAGACGCTGCTGCACGCGCTGGCGTTGAGCCTGCCGGACGTCAACTTCGTCGGGCATACCCATGCCAGCGCGGTGAACATGCTCACCTGCTCCGTCGGTTTCGAGCAGGCGTATGCCGGGCGGCTCTTCCCGGATGAGATCGTACTGTGCGGGCCGGCGCCCGTGCTGGTGCCCTACACCGATCCCGGCGTCCCGCTGGCGTGCGAGGTGTGGGCGCGCATCCAGCGCTATATCGAGGAATGGGGCGAGCGGCCGAAGGTCATCATGATTCAGAACCACGGCCTGATCGTGCTGGGCAAGACACCCCAGCAGGTGCTTGATGTCACGGCCATGGCCGTCAAGACCGCGCGCATCCTGCTCGGTACGTTCGCCGCCGGCGGGCCGCGCTTCATGACCGCGCACGACGTCAGCCGCATCCACACGAGGCCGGATGAGCTGTATCGGCAGCAGCAGTTGGGCCTGAAGTAGAGGGCCGCCGGTTCACAACCGGTGAAGGAGTCACTGTGGCAATCGAAACACCTTATCCTGAACTCAGCGAGCTGCTGACCCTGATGGGCGAGGCCGGGCAGCGCATGTCCGAGATCGACGCAACCGAAGCGGCCGCGGGCAACATCTCGGTGTATGTGGGCTGGCCCCTGGACCCCCGGCGCGTCTTCCCGAATGTCGAGACGCTCGTCCTGCCGGAGCCCCTGCCCGAACTGGCGGGCCGTGCGTTCCTGGTGAGCGGGTCGGGCCGGCGGTTGCGCGAGATCATCCACGACCCCGCGGCAAATCTGGGCTGCGTCATCGTGGATGAAGGCGGCGTCACGGGCAGACTCTACACCTCGCAGCGCCGCCTGTACGCCCGGCTGACCAGCGAGTTCAACTCGCACCTCTCGGTGCACCGCGACCAGGTTGCGCTGACCGGCACGAACTTCCACGCCGTCATCCACGCGCAGCCGCCGCACCTGACCTATCTGAGCCACGTCCCGCGCTATCTGGACGAGTCTTTTCTCAACCGGCGGCTGCTCCGCTGGCAGCCGGAGACCATCATCAACCTGCCCGAGGGAGTCGGCGTCATCCCGTTCCGCCTGCCGGGCTCCCCGGAGCTGATGGCGGCAACGGTCGAAACCCTGCGCACGCACCGGGTCGTGCTGTGGGCCAAGCACGGCGTGATGGCCCGCTCGGACCAGTCCGTGAAGCGCGCCTCCGACCGCATCGAGTATGCAGAGACCGGCGCCAGGTACGAGTACATGAACCTGGTCAACGGCGAGCAGGCCGAGGGCCTGTCGGACGATGAAATGCGCACCATCTGCCGCGCGTTCAACGTCCAGCAGAACATCTTCTGAGTATAAAGAGGAGTTTGCATCCTCAGATGCAAACGGTGCTGCCTCTCAGGCGGGCCGTTCCGCATCTGAGGATGCGGAACTCCACCGGTCGATCACAGAAATTAACGGTCAACACTCGCCAGCCTCGACTCCAGTTTCTGACAAGGTCGTCATGTTCCAACTTGATCCCCACTTCATCCCGCCGGTCTACGACGGGCACTGCTTCTCCGCGATTCCCCCGAGCATTGCCGGTCTGTTGACCGGGCAGCAGCCTATTCTGCTGTCCCCGGAGACGCTGCCCGACCGTGCCGCGCCCTACGGTGCGGTGGTGCTGTTCGTTATCGACGGGTTCGGCTGGCGCTTCATCGAGCAGTACGCGGAGCAATGCCCGGCCCTGCAGCGTTTCCTGAAGTATGGCCGCGCGAACCGGTTCACCACGCAGTTCCCTTCCACGACCGCGGCGCACATCACCAGCCTGCACACGGGACAGGAAGTGGGCCGGCACGGCGTCTATGAGTGGCAGTATTACGAGCCGGAGGTGGACGCAGTGGTGGTCCCGCTGCTCTATTCTTGGGCGGGGACCAAGGATCGCGAGCAACTGCGCAAGGCGAAGGTCGACCCCAAGCGCATCCTCCCCACGCACACGATTTACCAGGATCTTGCTGAGTTCGGCATCCGCGCAACCATCTTCCAGCACCGCGAGTACCTGCAGTCCACATACACAGACGCGCTGATGGCAGGCGCGCAGACGGCCGGATATCGCTCCCTGGCGGAGGCGCTCGTCAACGCGCGCAGGGCCCTGGCGAAGGCTGAGGGGCTGGCCTACTTCCTGCTTTACTACGACCGGATTGACGGGCTGGCCCACGAGTACGGACCCAACTCGCCGCACGTGGCTGCTGAGATCGACCTGTTCCTGACTGCGCTGGAACGGCACTTTCTCGCACCGCTCGCGCCGCAGCAGGATACGCTGGTGCTGCTGACCGCAGACCACGGCATGATGGAGACGGATCCGGCCACGTGCATCTACATCAACCGAGATGGCCGGTTCAAGGGGTATGAACGCTACCTGGTGCAGAACGGCAAGGGTAAGCCGCGCGAGCCGGCCGGCTCGGTGCGCGACTATTTCCTGTACGTGGAGGAGGCCCTCCTGGCCGAGGCGCAGGCGTTCTTTGCGGAGCGGCTGGCTGGCATCGCGCAGGTCGCGCGTACGGCCGACCTCGTTGAGGCGGGTTTCTTCGGCAGCGAGCCGCCGTCAGATGTGCTGCGCGCGCGGCTCGGCAACCTGGTCATCCTGCCGTATCACGGTGAGGCGGTGTGGTGGTATGAGAAGGACCGCTTCGAGCAGCGGTTCTACGGGCATCACGGCGGCCTGACGCGGCAGGAGATGGAGATCCCGCTGCTGGCGCTGGCGGTCCCTAGAACTTGAGCCATTGTTTCAGGGCGAAAATCAGCGCCAGGGTCACGCCCCAGGTGACATAACCGACAGCTAACATGGGCAACAGCTTCCAACCGGCGCGGGCAGCCAGCCACACAGCCAGGATGAAGGCCACCGTGCCGAGAATGCCGAAGGGCAGCGTGTTGGTGTACTGCTGGACGCCGGACTTCTCGCCGTTCGCGCCGCTGTAGACGATCCACAACGACAGCGCGACATTGACGGGCATCGTCCCCAGGATGCCCGCCAGCACGCGCGAATGGTTGCGCAGCAAGGCCACTGCGACGATAATGAGGATTGAAACGAGGACTGGGGCAATCTGCCGCCAGGTGTCTGTATGCATCACTGCGCCTTTTCCCCTGCCAGGCGGCTGTACTTGCGCAGGACTGCCTGGAGCCGGTCGGCCGGCAGCGCGTAAACCGTACGGCCCCGCTGCCCGGTCATATCCTCGGCCGCGACGAGCGCATTCACGATCGCTTCCTCGGTCGCCTGGACGGTCGCGGCGAAGAGCGCATTCATCCGGCTGTTTTCCAGCATCGCCACCTGGCGCACGCCCCCTTCAGACTCCGCACCCAACGCAGCGGTCGAGAACGCGATGAAGATATCGCCGGAGCTGTTCTCCCCCAAGCCACCGACCCGGCCGATGCCCAGGCTGACGCGCTGCGCCAACCGGCGGAGCTGGTGGGGCAGGAGCGGGCAGTCGGTTGCGACCACCGCAATGATCGAGCTGGACGGCAGATCAGGCGCAGGCGGCTCCGCCGGCAGCAGGTCGGGGATTTCTGCGCCGACCGGCGCGCCCGCGATCGTGAGCCGGTCGCGGCCGCCGTGGTTCGCCTGCACGAGCACGCCGAGCGTGTAGCCACCATCCTGGTCCGCCAGCACGCGCGAAGCCGTGCCGATGCCGCCCTTGAACCCGTGACAGATCATCCCCGTCCCGCCGCCGACATTGCCCTCCGCGACGGGGCCGGACGCAGCAGCTGCGAGCGCGGCCAGCGCGTGCTGCTCCCGGACGTGCCGCCCGGAGATGTCGTTCAGGTAGCCGTCGTAGGTCTCCGCGACGACCGGCAGCACGAATGCGGGCCGCGGCACGCCGTACCACCAGTCGGCCACCGCATCCGCCACGACGCCGACGCTCATGGTATTGGTCAGCATGACCGGGCCGGCCAGCAGCCCGGATTCCGCCAGCCAGGTCGTGCCCGTCATCTCGCCGCAGCCGTTGAGCGTGTGCCACGCGCCGAAGACCGGCTCGGAGTTGTTGCCGCGCGGCAGGATGGCCGTGACCCCTGTCCGCACGGCAGCTGGTGTGCCGGCGGAAACCAGCGTGGCGTGGCCGACCGTCACGCCCGCGACGTCGGTGATGGTATTGTGTGCGCCCGGCTTCCCGTCGAATGGGATGCCCAGGTCGCGCGCCCGTGGTTTGCTCATAGATGGCTCCTTCGCAGATGTGGCAGGACGGGCTGCCGCCCCATCCTGCGCGTGTTTGTTTGGATCAGGCAGTCGCATTATAACGGCGCGGGGTGCGCTTGCTCAATTCGGGCAGATCGATAAATCGTTTCAACCGCCCGGCCAGTTTTTCACGAACGGACCAATCTGAAGTAGACTTGAGGCAGGAGGCGGAGGTGATGGAGAGGCTGCGTGCAAGGTTGGCTGATTTCACTCGGGACGAGAGCTGGCCGGTCGTACCCTTGCTCCTGGTGCAATTCCTGACCGGCGCGTGGACGCTGTCACAGGGGTCCTTCTTTGCCATCTACCTGAACGAGCGGTTGGCTTATACGGCGGTCGCGGTGGCGACGATGGTCTCGGCCGGCCAGGTGTCGGGTATGCTGTCCGGGTTCCTGGGCGGGCTTCTCAGCGACCGGCTCGGCAGCCGCGGCCTCCTGATTGTCGGCGTCTTCACGATGGCCCTTGCCAGCCTCGTCTTTCAGGTTCGGTTTCCGCCTGCGATTGCCGTGTTGTGGTTCCTGTCCGGCCTGGGGATGGGGCTGATTACGCTCGGCGGCTCCAGCTACCTGACGCGCGTGGCCGACCCTCGACGCCTGGGCGTGTTGTCTGCGCTCTACGCGCTCAGCGGGACGGCCGGCGGCGCGGCGGGCAACCCGGTCGCGGGCCGCGTGCTGGATACTGCAGGGTTCTCTGTCTATGGGCTGACCGGGCTGGCTCTGCTGGTCGTGGCGGGCCTGCTGGCGCTGTGGCTGCTGCCGGTGCTGTCCGCTGACCGCGGCGGCGGCCGGCCGCGCGGCAACCTGCTCGCCATGTTCCGGCGCCCGGTCGTGCGGCTGCTGGTGTATCTGCGCTTTCTGCCCACCATCTATTACGGCATGTCGCTCGTGTTGATTCCGCTGCTCATCAACGACCTGGCGGGCAACAAGACCACCGTCGCCATCTATACCGCAGCCAGCCTGGTCTTCGCCTCGCTCGCACAGTTGTTGACCGGGCGATTGGCCGACCGGTACGGCCATCGCTGGCCGAACATCATCGGGTTCGCCGCGCTGATGGTTGCGGGGCTGGGCCTGGCCTTCTTCTCCGACCGCCTGTGGGGCATCTTCGTCTTCGGCATCCTGGGCAGCGCGGCCGCCTGGTCGATTGCGGCCTTGCTCTTCCTGCTCGTGTCGGACGGCGTGGCGCGCGACGAGCATGGCCGCGTGTTTGGCCTGCTGCACGTCTCGTGGAACATCGCATTTATGACCGGGTCCATCGCGGGCGGCGCGCTGATGCGCGTCGCAACCGGCCTGCCCTTCGCCGTGGCGGCGCTGCTCTGCATCGTCGCCATCGCTGTGCTGTTCGTGTTCTACGCGCAGGTGAAAGTGCACCCGCCGCTGCAGGTAGCCGTTCAGGAGACAGTTCCGTAAAGCTTGGCGGTCTTTGCGTGAGTCTCTAGCATACAAGGACGCAAAGGTCGCCAAGACGCACATATCTTCACAAGGAGCAACGCATCATGTATCACCCCAAACCGACCGCCGGTGACACGTCGTGGTTCGTCCACGATCGCTTCGGGATGTTCATCCACTGGGGCCTGTACGCGCTGCCTGCGCGGCACGAGTGGGTGCGCCATCACGAGGAGATCCCCAACGAGGCCTACGAGAAGTACTTCGAGAATTTCGATCCCCACATGTTCGACCCTGAGACGTGGGCGCGCACCGCGTGGGACGCGGGGATGCGCTACGTCGTGCTGACGACGAAGCATCACGAGGGCTTCTGCCTGTGGGACAGCCAGCAGACGGACTATAAGGTCACGAACACGCCGTATGGCAAGGAAATCCTGCGCCCGTTCGTGGACGCTTTCCGCAAGCAAGGCTTCCGCATCGGCTTCTACTACTCGCTGATTGACTGGCACCACCCCGAGTTCCCCATCGACGGCATCCACCCGCTGCGCAACCATCCCGACGCGCTCGAAATGAACAAGAGCCGTGACGTGCGCAAGTATGCCGAGTACATGCGCAACCAGGTGCGCGAGCTGCTCACGAACTACGGGCAGGTGGACGTCCTGTGGTGCGACTTCTCATACCCGGGCCGCGAGTACAAGGGCATGCCCGGCAAGGGCCGCGATGACTGGGAGAGCGAGAAGCTGGTCGCGATGATTCGCGAGCTGCAGCCGAAGATTCTGCTGGATGACCGGCTCGACCTCCCCGGCTCGGCCGACATCTACACACCTGAGCAGTACCAGCCGGCCGAGTGGGTGCGGGTGAACGGGGAGCCGGTGGTGTGGGAAGCCTGCCAGACCTTCAGCGGTTCGTGGGGTTATCACCGCGACGAAGCCACCTGGAAGGATGCGGGCCAGTTGGTGCGCATGCTGGTCAACACCGTTTCCACGGGCGGCAACCTGCTGATGAACGTGGGGCCGACCCCCCTGGGCACGTGGGACAGCCGGGCGCTCGACGCGCTGAAAATCTACGGCGACTGGATGAAGTTCCACGGCGAGGCCATCTACGGCTGCACGCAGAGCGAGTTCACCGCGCCGCCCGATTGCCGCCTGACGCAGAAGGGCGACAAGCTCTACCTTCACATCTATGCGTGGCCGTTCCGCTACCTGCTGTTTGAGGGCATGGGCGACAAGGTGAAGTTCGCGCGCTTCCTGCACGATGGGAGCGAGGTGCTGATGAACGCCATCCCCGACTGGCAGTTGACGCACTTCGGGCTGGACAAGTCTGCACTGGTCCTGACGATTCCGATCAAGCAGCCGGACACGGTCGTCCCGGTGATCGAACTGACGCTGAAGTAGGACGCGCCAGTGAATTAGAATAGCCACAGAGGGCACAGAGGACATAGAGAGTGATTTTGAGTTGCGAGGCTCAAATCTCAGTGTCCTCGGTGTCCTCTGTGGCACGCCTCTGACTACATCTTGACTTCTTGACCGATTACGGTCGTCTGGGTCGCCCCTGCGCCCGAAGCCGCCCACATCTGTCTGCGGTCCCCAGGGAGACACAAGGATGCTTTTCAAGACGAGACTGTTGGTGCTGGGCGTGTGCCTGGCGCTGTTCCCTCTGCTGCCCGCACACGCACAGGGCACTACACCGGCCGACACAGGTGCGCCGGTGGTGGTCAACCCCGGCTTCGAATGCGGGCAGGGCTATCATCCGCAGCCGGGCATCAGCGGTATGGCGCCGAACGGGTGGACTGCCGCCGTGCTCAACGGGTCGCCTCACATCAACAGCACGCAAATCTGGGCCCGCGGCGGGAGCTGCGACCCGGCCGACATGCGCTGGGAGAAGCTGGAAGGCCACGACAGCCTCATCATGCTGGCCTATCCGCCGGGCGGCAGCGATCTCGCGCCGCCCTTCGATGCGGCGGTCTACCAGCGCGTCGCGGTGACGCCGGGCACGGCCTACAGCCTCAGTGCGTGGATGGTCAGCCTGTGCGGCGGCAGCGCGATGCCGAACGACTGTCCCGTCGGTTACTACCTGTCCAAGCTGGCCGGGCTGGACGCAACGGGCGGAACCGACACGCGCGCCGCGACGGTCGGCTGGGTGGAGGACCGGCGGCCCAACTATACCGCGCGCTGGGTCGATCTTGTGACCGCCGCCACCGCGGAGAGCGACGCCATGACCGTGTTCGTGCGGCTGTACAGCCCCTTCTATCATCATGGCAACCATGGCTTTGCGGATGCCGTGAAGCTGGTGCGCGCGCCCACTGCACAATTCGCGCAGCTGCAGCCGTCGCGCGATGGCATATCGGTCGCGTGGACGGGGAGCGTCGGCCCGGACATCGCTGCGATTCCGAACGGCAACTACCGGCTCTATTTCGAGGTGGAGGTTGCCGCGGGCGCGGCGGCCGCCTGGCAGCCCTGGCTCAGCAATCAGCCGGCAGGCAGTGCGGTGTTGCCTATCGGAGGGTCGTGCGCAGAGCGGACCTATCGCTTCCGCTTGCGCGTCCGCGCCGAGCAGCCCGCCGGGGAGCCGGGTGCGCGGCCGAACCACCGTTTCAGTGGCGTCTGGCAGGAATCTGCGCCCGTGCGGGTGGCCCGTACGGTAGTTTGCAACGAGCAGGCGTTCTTACCGATGGTTTGGCGGTAGAGCGGAAGATCGCCCGGACCATTTAGGGCCGGGCGATCGTGCTGCAAGGCTTCGCCGCCCTCACCGGGCGGTCTACCGGCCGGCCTACCGGCCGGCCGACCAGATGAGCGGGAAGTTGTCTCCCACGACCTGCGCGCCGTCGCTCACGGTGATGAATGGCTTCATCGGATGGTTGCCGCTGGCGTCGTAAACCGTTTCCTCGGTCATGAAGTGCAGCGCGATGGCGCGGCGCGGGCGATTGCTCGTGTTCGAGCCGGAGCCGTGCCAGGTCAGCGAGTGGTGGAAGTGGACATGTCCCTTCTTCACGGGGGTCGTGACCACGTAAACTGGCTGGCCCTCGAACTCATCGGGCAGGGGTGCGCCGTCAGGCACGGAGTGCAGGAAAGCGTCACGGTTGCCCCACCGTTGCGAGCCCGGGACCATATACATGCAGCCGTTGTCCAGGTCCGCGTCATCCAGCGCGACCCACGCGGTAATCTGCGCGGTCTTAGGCTGGAGGGTAGGCCAGGCAGGTGAGTCCTGGTGCCAGTGGAGCCGGCCGCCGTGTGCCTGGGGCTTATACTGGATCTGGTCGTGCCAGATGCGCAGCTCGCGCGCGCCGGTCAGTTGCGCGGCCATCTCCGCGATCAACGGGTTGGTGATCAGCTTGCGGAAGGCCGGGCTGGCCTCGTAGATGTTCACGATCTGCCAGATCGGCCGGTTCTCATCATTGGTCAGGTTGCGCAGGAGTACCGGCTGCTTCACCTGAGGATTGTTCCGGTCGTCGATGACGCGCAACGTCTCCGCGCGCAAGACCTCGACGGTTTCATCATCCAATACCGGGCCGCCGTTGACGAATCCGTTGCGGCGATACAGTTCCATCTGCAGTTCTGATAGGCTCACAGTTCTCTCTCCGGTCACGTTGAAGTGGTGTTGTTACGATGCACGCCGCGGTCAGGGCGCTGGTGCAGCGAGGAGTATAAGGGTCCTCCGGACCGGCGTCAAGTCGCAAGCATTATTCTACAGTGATACAAACAGAGAGACCGTGAGATGCAATCCAACTACAAGTGCTTCCCCAATTTATAGGGGGTGTTCCGGGTGGCCGCGCCACCCGGAACACCCCCTATAAGAGGATCTCCCCGCTCAAACGGGAATTCAGAAGGTCAGGCCGTCGCCAGAGGCCGGACCCAGATATTGCGGAACCGGATCGGGTTGCCGTGATCCTGCAGCTCCAGCGGGCCCTCCGCCGGATGTTGCGTGTTATAGCTCGCCGTTATCTTGTGGTTGGTCGGACCCTGGGCTGCCTGGCAGTGCTGTACCAGCACGTTGTTGAGGAACACGGTCAACCGCGCGGGCTGGACGAGCTGGCCCGCATCATTCCAGCGGGGCGCCAGGAAGACGATGTCGTAGGTCTGCCACTCGCCGGGGCGGCGGCAGGCGTTCGCGAGAGGCGGAAACTGGCCGTAGACTGCGCCGCAGGTGCCGTCGGCATAGGTGTAGTTGTCGTAGTTGTCGAGCAACTGCACTTCATACAGGCCCAGGAAGAAGACGCCGCTGTTGCCGCGGCCCTGGCCCTGGCCGACGATCTCCGTCGGGGTGGCAAACTCGAGGTGCAACTGGCAGTCGCTGAACTGGCCGCGCGTCCGGATGCTGCCTGCGCCGCGCACCACTTCCATGTAGCCATTCTCGACCTTCCAACCAGCGGCCTCGCCCGTCTTTGCGGTGATCCAGGCCGAGGCATCAGTGCCGTCGAACAGGACGGTCGCATCCGACGGCGGACCGCCCGCGGTGCCCGGCGTCACTACCGGCGGCTGCGGTCGATTGGGGTCGTGCACGTGCCACTCCGAACCGGGGACGAGGGGGGTGTCAGTATAGCCGTCAACGGCTACCCGCTTGTGCTCCATGATTCTGCCTCCTGAGGAAAATGGTGGAAAAACCTTTTTGCCCCGTCAGTATACTCCGGTTGGCCTTGAATGCCTAGTTTCAGTTGCCAGGAATTCCAATGCCTGGCTGTATTTACCTTGACATGCGCTTGTGTTTGGACTATTCTTGTCCTGCGAATTTCAACTGATTGTACGCTTGCTTAGCAGGCCAAACCCGAGTACGGAGTGCAGACACATGGACGCGGGAATGAAGAAGTCGAAGATTGCTTGGTACCGTTCGCCGGTGGACCGGGAGACGCTCGCCCGGCTGAATCAGCGGAGCGACCTGAAGGGATTTGCGCAGACGTTGGGACATCTCGGGCTGCTCGTGTTAACGGGCGCGGCCGCATGGTATGCTGCAGAGCATCTGCCCCTGCCGGTCACGCTGCTGCTCCTGTTCGTTCACGGGACGTTCTATGCCTTCCTGCTCAACGGGTTTCACGAGCTGTGTCACGGGTCGGTGTTCAGGACCAAGTGGCTGAATACGGCCTTCTTGTACATCATCAGTTTCCTCGGCCAGTTCAACCCGGTCCTGTTTTGGGCCAGCCACCAGGAGCACCACAAGTACACGCTGCACCCGCCAGATGATCTTGAAGTGGTGCTGCCGGTCGAGCTGACCCTGGAAAGCTTCCTCAAGAGCGCAGTCGTCAACCCGTGGGGCTTCGTGGGCCGGTGGAAGGGCGTCATCCGGTTGAGCCTGGGCAGGCTTGAAGGCCAGTGGGAGCAGGCCCTGTTCCCCGAGTCAGCGGTTGACGCGCGTGCGCGGCTGTTCACCTGGGCGCGTATCCTGCTGGTCGGCCACCTGCTGCTGACGGCTGTCTCGCTGCTGCTGGGTTGGTACATGCTGCCGGTGTTGGTGACGCTGGCGCCGTTCTACGGTGGTTGGTTGCTCTACCTGTGCAACAACACGCAGCACGTCGGGCTCCAGGATAACGTGCCCGACTATCGGTTGTGCTGCCGTACTATCATCCTGAACCCGTTCGTGCGCTTCGTCTACTGGCACATGAACTTCCACACCGAGCATCATATGTACGCAGCCGTGCCGTGCTATAACCTGGGCAAGCTGCACCGGGCCATCAAGCCCGACTTGCCGCACTGCCCGGTCGGGTTGGTGGAGACGTGGCAGGAGATCATCGCGATCCTGCGCAAGCAGAAAGTGGACCCGACCTACGAGTATGTGCCCGAGCTGCCGGCGCGGCAAGAGCAGCTGGCAGGGGCGAGATAACCTCGCCCGCACGCTCAGGAGGCGAGACCGTGACGACCACTTCCGGTGCTACATTCGTCCCGGCAGGGCAGGATATCTATGGTGCACGTTGGGGGCTGGGCGTCAGCACGATGGCCTTCAAGGTGGCCGGGCAGGGCGAACAGGGCCTGTTCGTGCTCGAAAACACCTTCCATGCGAAGGGGGGCCCGCCGCGTCACCTGCACTATGCGCAGGACGAGTGGTTCTACGTCCTCGAGGGCGAGTTCATCGTCGAGGTCGGCGGCGAGCAGTTCCGGCTGGAGCCGGGCGATTCGGTGTTCGCCCCGCGCCGCGTGCCCCACGCGCCGGCCCATGTGGGCGACGCGCTGGGCCGGCTCCTCGTGGCCTTCTCGCCTGCGGGCCAGATGGAGGCGTTCTTCCGGCTGGTGACGCCGGAGAACCGGATGCCCGTGCCCGAACCCGCGCTGTGGCGCGCCTACGGCATGGAAGTGACCGGCCCGCCCATCGAGCTTCCCTGATCTGGGATGAAGCCGTGCAGTTCGAAGGAAGGCGTCAGGAGCGCGTGAACGATGGCGAACTGGTCGTCCGCCTCGTTCTTGGCGTCGGTGTTGATGATAACGCGGTTGAGCTTCTCGGGAGGATACGTGATGGGATACGGTGCGGATGCAGACACAGGGCCTCCGGTTTAGCGAGGAAATCGGCTCAAGGGTGACCTGTCACCGACGAGCCAGATGTGACCAAAAGGATCGATGAACCCACCTTGCCGGTGGATACCCCACAGCGCGCGGTGATCCCTGATGGGGTCTAAATCGCCCCTGGCGCCCGCTTTCACGGCGCCCTCGATGAAGGCGTCCGGATCGTCGCAAAACACCTCAACCCGAGCGGATGGCATGCCCAGTTTCGTGGGGCTGTCCCAGCCATTGTTTTCCGGCTCACCCAGGAAGAAAGGCGCGCCGGCAATCTCCAGTCCGGCCACCGGTCCCAGGTTCCACAGTTCGGTGGCTCCGAGGGCCGCCTTGTACCACGCGACCGCCGTTGGAACATCGGTCACAGCCAGCATAACAGATATGACCGGCCCGCGTGTTTGTGGCATTATAGTGGTCTCCTTTTCTGCAGTCGACGCATCATGGCGTCAAGTGAACCGCCGCTCTGGCGTGCGTCGATTATACCATGCCCTATCTGAGCCAAGTTGCCTGTTCAGAGAGATCAAGTTATCATGGGGCGGCTTCTTGCGAGTGAGCCATTTGCTGCCCGGGAGCGCACCTCTTCTCCCTCATCCCTGCCAGGAGACCCTGCCGTGCTCGCCAAAGTCCACAGTTGCGCGCTCATCGGCCTCGACGGCGCCATCGTCGAGGTGGAGGCCGACCTAAACACCAAGTCCCTGCCCTCGGTCACGCTCGTCGGCCTGCCCGACGCCGCGGTCAAGGAATCCACCGAACGCGTGCGCGCGGCCATCGTCAACTCGGGCCTGTACTACCCGCGCGGCCGGGTGACGGTCAACCTCGCGCCCGCGGACCTGCGCAAGGAAGGCCCTGCGTACGACCTGCCCATCGCGGTCGCGCTGCTCATGCTGGCTGAGCAGATTCCGCCGGACCTGGATGGCTGCCTCTTCCTGGGCGAGCTGTCGCTCGACGGCTCGCTGCGCCACGTGAACGGGCTGCTGCCCATGGCGCACCTGGCGCAGGAACTGGGGTACAAGTCGGTGTTCGTGCCGCAGGCCGATGCGCCGGAGGCCGCGTTGGTGCAGGGCATCGACGTCTACCCGGTGGACACCTTGGGCCGGCTGGCCGCGCACTTCCGCAACTACCACCCCATCGAGCCGTACCGAACGACCTTTGACCTGGACGCGGACCCGCCGCCATATGCGTGCGACTTCTCGGACATCAAGGGGCAGGAGCACGTCAAGCGTGCGCTGGAGGTGGCCGCAGCCGGCGGGCACAACTGTTTGATGACCGGGAGTCCCGGCGCGGGCAAAACTTTGCTGGCGCGTTCGATGCCCTCGATCCTGCCGCGACTGACGCTAGGCGAGGCGCTGGATGTGACGCGCATCTATTCGGTGGCTGACATGCTGCACACGGTCGCGAGCGATGCGCCGCTCATCCGGCATCGGCCTTTCCGTGCACCGCACCACACCATCTCGCATGCGGGGCTGGTCGGCGGGGGGCAGTGGCCGCGGCCGGGGGAAATCAGCCTGGCACATCGGGGGGTGTTGTTCCTGGACGAGATGCCCGAGTTCTCGTCGCACACGCTGGAGGTGCTGCGGCAGCCGCTGGAAGACAAGATCGTCACCATCAGCCGGGCCCAGGGCAGCCTGACCTTCCCGGCCAATTTCATGCTGGTTGGCGCGATGAATCCATGCCCGTGTGGTTACGCGGGCGACGCAGAGCGCGCGTGTTCGTGCAGTCCAGGTCTGGTCAGCAAGTACCAGAAGCGGCTGTCAGGCCCGTTGCTCGACCGCATCGACATCCACGTCGAGGTGCCGCGCGTGCCCTTCCAGAAGCTCTCCGATGAGCGCCGCGGCGAACCCTCGGCGGCGATTCGCGCGCGGGTGGAGGAGGCACGAGCCCGCCAGACGGCTCGCTTCGCTCAACACGCGGGCGAGAAGGAGAAGTCGGGAACGCATCCGCACGCGCGACTCACGGCTGGCCTGACCTGCAATGCCGACATGGGGCCGACCGAGGTGCGGGACTTCTGCCAGGTGGACGAAGCCGGTAAGCAACTGCTGGCCGCGGCCATGCGGCAGATGAACCTGAGCGCGCGGGCGTATCACCGCATCCTCAAGCTGGCGCGGACGATTGCGGACCTGGCAGGCAGCGAACGCATCCAGCCCGCGCACATTGCAGAGGCGATTCAGTATCGGCCGCGGCGGGTGGAATAGGGCGCTCACGTACGGTTGTTGGCGTGTCAAAACCGGGGATTGGTGAGACGAGCGCAGTTGACACCGAAACGCAGAAGGTGTAAGATGGCTATCAAGATAGCCATTTGGAGGCTCCTATGATGCCCAGATATTCTATAGCCGAAGCGCGCAATCGTTTTGCTGAAATTGTCCAAGACCTCCGACACGTCTCGCGGGTTGAGGTGACGCGGCGCGGCCGGCCGGTGGCGATTTTGATCTCTGTGGAGGAATTCGAGAGGCTCAGCGCGGGTACCGTGACCTTCACAAGCGCCTATGATGCGTTCCGCAAGGCGGTAGACCTGGCTAAGGAGGGCATCGAGCCAGATGTTTTCGATGGCGTGCGGGACACATCGCCCGGACGGGAGATGAACTGGTGACGCTCCAGTATCTCCTCGATACGAATGTTGTTTCAGAACCGCTGCGACCCGTCCCCAACCAGGAGTTGCTGGATAACTTACGAGCGCATCAGGCCGAGATCGCGATTGCCTCTGTGGTCTGGCACGAGTTATGGTACGGCTGCAAACGGTTGCCGCCATCATCCAAGCGCACAACAATCGAGGCTTATCTCAAAGATGTGGTTGGTCGTGCAATCCCGATCCTGGCGTATGACCAGCGAGCGGCATATTGGCACGCGGAAGAGCGCGCGCGACTAGCGGCTGTTGGCAGGCTGCCACCGTTTGCTGATGGACAGATTGCGGCCATTGCGGTCACGAACGGCTTGAAGCTGGTGACGCTCAATCGTAATGACTATGCTTCTTTTCAAGGTCTGAGCTTGGAGGATTGGCGCTATTCCTGAGCGTGCCCGGTCAATCCAAGTCACACAAAAGGAGGGCCCCCACGGGGGCCCTCCTTCTTTATCTTCAGTTGTCGCAGAGACGTTCCACCGGAGCGTCTCTGCGACCGGATACCGCTTACTTGAACAGCGGCATGACCTCGTCGAACACTGACTGGAGCGTCTCTGCAGGCTTCTCCCCAGCTTCAATGAAGTAGCCGCCCATGTCCATGTGCTCTTTCAGCATGGCGAACCCACCTGCGCTGTCTTCCTTGATCAGCTCCGCCCGGTGGCAGCCGCCGCAGGCCCGAGTGGCCGGCCCCGTGACATAGGACGGCACGTCCTCGATGTCCCGGTCCAGCGTCTCGTTGTCGTCGGATGCCGAAAGCAGCCCCGGCAGCGACTTGGCCTGGTCAGGCACTTCGTAGGTGCCCGGGAAGTGGCAGGACTCGCAGTTCGTGTTGGCATGTGTCGGATACGGGAACCCGATGTGGTGCTCGTACGCCAGGGCCTGCACCGGGTCGCCGAAGTCGACATCAGCGATGTCGAAGGCCTGGCCGGAGTGGATCGCGTGCGCATAGGAATCCAGCGACCGCGACTGCATCTCCAGGTGCGAGCCACCCGACTTGGTGACATGGCACATCCGGCAGGCAGTGACACTGCCGCCGTAATCCGGGCTGTGGAAGTTCGTGGCGAGCGCCGCATGGCAGTTCTCGCAGCGTTCGATGTCCGCGATGGGCTGGAAGTACTCGTCATCGAACGCGTTCGCGGCCAGGTCGAACGTCTTGGTGGCCGCATCGATGGCAAGTTCCTGCTCATCGACGACCAGCGCTGGCAGGACGCCCACTTCGACGCGCTTCACAGTGCCGTCCGCGATGAGGTCCTTCCAGGGCGCCAAGTCGGCAGTGACTTCCCAGCTGCCACCTTCGGCCGAGACCGTCTTCATGCGAGGATGCTCGGCGCCGACTTCGAACTCCAGGGTCCGGCTATCGTCGCTGGTGATCGCGCCGTCGCCGTTATCGTCGAACAGACGCTCGTGCGCGCCGACGATGAAGTCCTTCGTGTCCCAGCCGTACAGGCCCACCAGGACGGTGGGTACGATGTCGGCTGCGTCCACGCCTTCGATGTCCGGCGATTCGGCCGCGCTGAACTTCACGCTGAGCGTATCGCCGTCCAACGTGGCGCTCTCGATGGTGACGGAGATGGCCTCGGAATACCGGATGCCGTCCGCCGTGTAGATCATATCGTCATACCCGGTATGGACCAGGCTCCAGGTGCCCGCCATCTTGCCTTCGCCGTGGCAGGTCGAGCAGTCGGTCGTCGCCAGGTCCATGTCGGCATGCGGGCCGGTCAGGAGCGTCTTCAGCGCCAGAGCGGTCGTGTCGTAGGCCGGGTCCTCACCCTCAGCGGACTCAGCCTTCGCGCCCGTCATGGGATGGCAGCTGCGGCAGGTCGTGATGTTGAAGGCTGCGTCCGTCAGGATGGCGTCGAGCTTGCCTTCGTGGCAGGTGACGCAGTTCGCCATGGACTGCGGATACGGGAATTCCATGGCATGCGACATATGCACGTCGTTCATCACGGACGGGTTGTACGCGAACTGCTGATGTTGCTCTTCGGTCAGCTCCACCTCGCCAGCCAGGAACTGCGCGGCCAGCTCCGGATCCTCCACCAGGAGCTGCCATTCGAAGTGCTCGCCCGTGCCATTGTCGAGATGGCAGGCCTTGCAGGTGTAGAAGTCGGTGGCAGAGTCGTTGTCGACCTGGCCGTAGATGTAGCTGTGTTTGAGATAGGGCTGCGTGTGGCAGAGTTCGCAGCCATCGTTGTTGGCCGGCGAAACGTAGTCGACGCCTGCGCCGGTCTCCAGCACTGCCGCGAACGGGAACCGGTTCTGGTCGACGCGCGTGCCTGGCAGCCGCTGGACGGTTTCGTCGCGGCCGTAGATGACGATGAGGCCGTTGACGCCGCTGATGTCGGTGTAGTCAACGAAATCCTCGGCGCCCGCTTCCTTCTCGACCAGCGTGCTCGTCCCGTTGCCGGCGCCATCCGAATCCAGCGTTCCCTTCAACGACACGCGTTCGGCGGGCGGGTCGAACTGGAATTTGCCGTCCGCGTAGGGCACGAAGTAGATGGATATATTATCCGCCTGCTTCGGGTCGAATGGCTCGCCGTTCTTCGTCATCTTGAAGGTGATGGTGGTTGTATCGGGCGCCGCCGTGAAGGCATAAGCCACATCGGTGACCCGAATCACGGCGTCCTGGTACAAGTCATCGTAGGACGCCTGGTGCTTTTCGCCAGCGCCCTTGTGGCAGATCGCGCAGGTCTCGGGCGGGGTCGTCGTGTCGGCGACCATCGTCACGCCTGCTGCGCCTTCCGCGCCAGCGGGGCCTGCAGGACCAGCAGGACCGGCAGGGCCAGCAGGGCCTGCGGGACCGGCAGGACCTTGCGGGCCGGCAGGGCCGGCGGGACCAGCGGTGCCTGAACAGGCCGCGAGGGTGGTCAAGACGACCACCAATGCAAGGAGGACCACGAGTGTTCTCTTCATGTTGCCTTTCTCTCCATTGAGGATAGTGGGATGGAGATTTGCGGTCTGAATGTAATGAGGACCACATGAAGGGTATCACATTGTGCTTTTTGTGTCAAAACTCAGAAGTGAGGAAAAGCACTATAGCCGTCCGTCGCATGTGCGCGTTACTGCGGCAATGGTCGAAGTGGTATGGCTATCACACTGTCAGCAGCCACCTGGCAGCGTGATAGATGGCCGTACCCAGCGCGAGCGAAATGACCAGGGGCAGCGCAATGCTGAGAGCCGTCCAGCCCCAACTACGCGTCTCCTGCCGGATGGCAGCCACTGTCGCGACACACGGCACGAACAACATCTGGACGGCCATGAATGCCAGCGCGGTGGCGGGCGTCACGATGCCCGTCAGCGTCTCCGCCAGCCCAGCCCCGGCCTCCCCCGAGCCATACAACACGCCGAGGGTAGCGATGACATTCTCCTTGCGGACGAAGCTGGTCACCAGTGCCACCATCAACTGCCAACTCAGGCCCATCAGTGCGCCGACCGGCTCCAGCAGGCGGCCAAACGCGGCGAGGTAGCTCGTTTCCACCTGCCCCGTCGGCAGGCTGAGCAGGCCCCACAGCAACACGGAGACGATCAGGATGATGCTGCCCGCCACGCGCAGGAAGTCAATCAGCCGCTCGTAGATGGAGCGCAGAATGGCCCGTGCATCGGGTGGATGGTACAGCGGCAGCTCCATAATGAAGGCGACGTGCTCGCCGCCCAGCAGCAGCTCGTGGAGCAGCAGGCCAACCAACACCATCACCAGCATAGCCAGAGCCATCAGGCCCAGCGCGACCCAGGGGGCATGTGCAGTGAAGAAGATCGGCGTCAGGATCGCGACCACGCTCATGCGCGCGGGACAGGGCACAAAAGGGGCCAGGATGATCGTCAGCAGCCGCGCCTTCGTGGAATCGATAGTGCGGGCCGCCATGATGGCGGGCACGTTGCAGCCGAAGCCGAGAAAGAGGGGGAGGAAACTCTTGCCGTGCAGCCCCATAAAGTGCATGAACCGGTCAGTGACATAGGCCGCGCGCGCAATGTACCCCACATCTTCCAGCAACCCGAGCGCCGCGAAGAAAATCAGCAGTATGGGCAGGAACGTCAGTACGAGCCCGACGCCCGCGATAATGCCGTCGGCCACGAGGCTGCCGACCCACGCCGGCGCGCCGGCCAGTGCATCCCGCGCCCAGGCTGCGCCCGCGTGCACCAGGTGCGTGTCCAGGAACGCCTGCAGCGGCGTGCCGATTGCATACGTCAGCCAGAACGTCAGCCCGAGCACCGCGGCCAGGATCACCAGCCCCACCAGCGGGTGCGTGGCCAGCCGGTCGATGCGGCTGGTGAGCGACACCCGTCCCGGCCGCGGCCGTGTGACCGCCGCGCGCACCATCCGCCCGATCCACTCATAGCGGCCGCTCGCGACTGCCAGCACCGCATCCTCGTGTTGCATCAGCAGCGCGTGCAGGCTGTCCCACCGGTCGCCCAGCCGCGGCCGCAGCATAGCGGTGATCTCGGCGTCCCCTTCCAGCAGCTTCAGCGCCACCCAATGTTCAGGGTAAGGCTCGGGCACGCGACCGGCAATCAGCCGGCCCACCTCAGCCAGGACGGCCGCGTGGTCAGCCCGAATCTCCGGCCGCCGGGGAGACAGGCTGGCCGGCTGGCGCGCTGCCCGGGTGGCGGCCTCCACAAGCTCGCGCACACCCTGATTACGGGTGGCGACCATCGGCACCACCGGCACGCCCAGCGCGGCCTCCAGCACGTGCGGCTCGACCTGCAGCCCCTCCTGCGCGGCCACGTCCATCAGATTGAGGCCCACGACGATGGGAATCGGCAGGCCCAGCAGCTCGGCCAGCAGGTAGAGGTTGCGCTCCAGCGCCGCGGCATCGACGATCACTGCCACGACATCCGGCCGCTGGCAGATGATGTAGTCACGGGCAATGCGCTCTTCTTCGGAGTTGGCCGTGAGGCTGTAGATGCCGGGCAGGTCGACCACGCGCAGCAGCGTGCCGTTCTGCCGGTGCTCTCCCACGCGCTGCTCGCTGGTCTTGCCGGGCCAGTTGGCGACATGCTGCGAGAGACCGGTGAGCATGTTGAAGATGATCGACTTGCCCACGTTGGGCTGGCCGACCAGCGCGACCGTGAGGGTGCGCGGCTCAATCGACTTGTCGGCCATGCGCTGCCTCAGTGGGTACGACCAGGATATGGGCCGCCTCTCCGCGGCCGAGCACCAGGCGCGTGTCGCGCACCAGGACGATGACCGGTCCCTGGCCCGGATTTTGCGCCACCTCCAGCGTCGTGCCCGGCGTCAGGCCCAGCGCAGCCAGTCGCGCCACCAGGTCATGCCCGCCCGTCAGCGCAGCCACACGCGCCGAGCTGCCGGTGAGCAGCGTGCGCAGGGAGAGCGCCTCGTCCTGGCCGGCTGCATTCGGCTGTGTTTCCGTAGGCGCGGCATCTCCAGGGTGCAGGGATCGACGGAGGATATTCACCATGCGGGTACGCGGGCCCGTCCTGCGCGGCGGCACGGGCTCAGGCTCAGCCGACGGCGAAGCGGTGGCCGCGCGGCAGGCGGCGCAGATGCCCAATAGGTCCACCTGTGCATCGGCAATCGCATAATCCAGTTCTCGCCCGATAGCTTCCTTCAACTGCTCGATCAAGGGACTGGTGAACTCGATGACCGAGCCGCAGGTCCGGCAGACGAGGTGGTAGTGTGTGGCCGGCGCCTTCAATTCATAGTGATGGTGATCTTCGCCCAGGTGTTGCTCGTCCACGAGGCCGAGATCGCGCAGCAAACCGAGCGTGCGATAGACCGTGGAAAGGTTCAGCCGGGGGTCACGCTCTTGTGCGAGGCGATAGAGTTCGCGCGCGTCCAGATGGCCGCCGTGCTCCTGGAGCAACTCCAGCAGCAGTTGTCGCTGGTCAGTCAGCCGCCGGCCGGACTCGCGCAAGGTGTCGCGCAACTCAGACTGAGGAGACATGAGGGGAACCTCCACTTGTTGCAAATGCTACTGCGTTGCAAGTGTAGGCTCCCCTCGTCGATGTGTCAAATCGAGAGCCGGGGTTATTCCGTTACGATGTTCAGCAGGCGACCCGGCACGTATATCACGCGTGCCACCGTGCTGCCGCGCAGCGCGCGCTGCACCGCGGGGCTGCCCAGCGCGCGCGCACGGACTTCGTCCTTGGGGACCCCTGCCGCCAGGACCAGCCGGTCGCGCACCCGGCCATCCACCTGCACGACCAGGACGATGCCCTCCCCGTCAGCATCGGCCGGGTCATCGTGAGCGGGCCACTGCCGGCAGTGGACGCTGTACGGCTCGCCCAACCTCTCCGACAGCTCTTCCGCGATATGGGGTGCAAAGGGCGCCAGCACCAGCACGAAGTCGCGTACGGCCCGGCTCAGCGCCCATGTGATGCCGTGGGCGGCGCGATACTCGTTCATCGTGTTCAGGCACTTCATCAGCGCAGCCACCGCGGTGTTGAAGGCCAGCGTCTCCATGTCCTCAGTCACCTTGCGCACCGTACGGCGTACGGCGCGGGCCAGTTCCTCCTCCGCAGCGTTCGGTGAGCGGGCAGTGTCACCTGCCGCGCGGGCGCCGGCGACCTCGTTCACCAGCCGCCACGTACGCTCCAGGAAGCGTCGCGCGCCGTTGACGCCCCCCCCATCCCAGACGGTGTTGTTCTCGAAGGGAGCCATGAACAGCAGGTAGACCCGCAGCGCATCTGCGCCGTGCGACTCGGCCACGCTGTCAGGCGTCACCACGTTGCCCGTGGACTTGGACATGCGCCGCAGCTCGCCGTTCAGCGGGTCGCGGGCGTGCATTGTGCCCTGGCTGCGCAGCACCGGGAACGGCTCGTGGAACGGCACGATCCCGGCGTCTGCCATCACCTTCGTCCAGAAGCGGGCGTACAGCAGGTGCATCACCGCGTGCTCCGCACCGCCAACGTAGATGTCCGGGCTGCCCCACTGCGCCAGGGCTGCCGGGTCAAAGGGGCCGTCGGCGTAGTCCGGGCTGACGAAGCGCAGGAAGTACCAGCTGGAGCAGGCAAAGCCGTCCATCGTATCGGTCTCGCGGCGCGCCGGCCTGCCGCACTGCGGACAGCGGGTCTCGACAAACGACGGCAGCCCTGCCAGCGGCGAGCGACCGTCGTCACCCGGCAGCCAGCGTTCGATGTCCGGCAGCAGCACCGGCAGCTCGGACTCAGGCACGGGTAGCATCCCGCAGCGGTCGCAGTAGACAATCGGGATCGGCGCGCCCCAGTACCGCTGCCGCGAGATCAGCCAGTCGCGCATCCTGTATTGGACGCTGGAGCGTCCGGTGCCCTGGCCGGTCAGCCAGGCGGTGATGCGTACTGCAGCCTCCTTGGAGGGCAGCCCGGTCCACGCCCCGGCATCCACCATCATGCCCGCTTCCGTGTAGGCGGCCTGTCCCGGCACATCCCCGGTGGGTGGTGCGACGACGACCTTGACCGGGATGCCGTGCTGGACCGCGAACTCGAAGTCGCGCTGGTCGTGCGCGGGCACGCCCATGATGGCCCCGCTGCCGTAGGCCATCAGCACATAGTCGGCCAGGTACACGGGGACGCGCTCGCCGTTCAGCGGGTTGACCGCGTACATGCCCGTGAACGCGCCCGCGCGCGTGCGGTCGCCCTGCATGCGGTCGATGTCGCTGCGGCGGACAGCCTGCTCGCGGTAGGCAGCCACCGCAGCACGCTGCTCGCCGGGAATCGCTTCGCCGTCGATGACTTGCCCGACGAGCGGATGCTCCGGCGCGATGGCCACGAACGTCACGCCCGGAATGGTGTCCGGTCGCGTGGTGAAGACGTCGATTTGCAGCCCCGCGCTCTCACCTGAGGCATCGTGGATGGGCATGCTGAACTCGACACCCTCGCTGCGCCCGATCCAGTTGCGCTGCATTGCGACGATGTGCTCCGGCCAGTCCAGCGTGGCCAGGTCATCCAGCAGTTGCTCGGCATAGGCTGTGATACGCAGATACCACTGCTCCATGTCGCGCTTGTAGACGCCGGTGTGCCCGCGCCAGCAGGTCCCGCTGGCATCGACCTGCTCATTGGCCAGGACAGTCTGGCAGCCGGGGCACCACCACTGCCGGCCCACGGCGCGATAGGCCAGCCCGCGGTGGTACAGCAGCAGGAAGAACCACTGCGTCCAGCGGTAGAAGTCGGGCGTGCTCGAGTTGATCTCGCGTTCCCAGTCGTACGAGCAGCCCATCAGGGTCATCTGGCGGCGGTAGTTCGCGGCGTATTGCGAGGTGGTTTCGCGCGGGTGGACGCCGCGTTTGATGGCTTCGTTCTCAGCGGGCAGGCCGAATGCATCCCAGCCCATCGGGTGCAACACCGCGCGGCCCTGCATCCGATAGAAGCGCGCGATGACATCGCTGGGCACGTAGTTGCGGCCGTGCCCGACGCTCAACCCGTACCCTGAAGGATAGGGGAAGAAATCCAGGCAATAGTACTTGGGCCGGTCCGGTGCGGGCGCCGGGGTACGATACAGCGCGTCGGTGGCCCAGCGTGCCCGCCACTTCTGCTCGATCGCGATGTGGTCATAGACGGCGCGCTGGCCTCGTGTCGCTGCCTCCCCATCAGATGTGCTGCTGGTTACTCTGTAAGCCCCATTTGAAACTCTCCTTTCGCGTGCGCAAGGCAATCAAAAAGGCCTCCCACCTGGGGAGGCCTTCGACCGGCGATGCACTGAGAATGAACGGCTATGCGGTCAAGTGCTGGCGGCTGCCCAGGCGGAACTCTCTCCTCTCAGCGAGGAGCCCCGTAAGACCGAGTACCTGGACAGTCGTTTGTGTCTGCATGGCTGCAATATACTACATTCCAGCGCGTTGCGCAAGAGGCAATTTGCGCTGCAACCCGACCCGCGAGTTTTAGCCGCGCGTGAGGTAATCGGCCATGGTCAGGCCGAGCATTATGGACAGCCACAGCAGCCCCAGGGCTGCGAACACCCACGCGACTTTCGTCGTGTGGCGCAGATGCATGAAGAAGACCATGATCAGCCCGGCCTTCAGGCCGGCGATGAGCAGCGCCACGATCGGGCCGAATGGGCCCAGGTCGAGCAGCGCCGCGCCGACCGTGACGCCGACCAGCACGAGCAGCGCCAGGAAGACCAGCAGGTAGGTTCGCAGTTCAGCGTTCAGGTTAGCCATGTCACCCTCAGCCGTGCAGGTTAATCAGGTAGAGCAGTGGGAACAGGAAGACCCACACGATGTCCACGAAGTGCCAGTAGAGTCCGATCATCTCGATGTTGGTATACATCTGCGCGACGTGCCGCTTGCGCAGAAGCCACAGCGCCGCAAGGCCCACGACGGCAATGCCGATGATCATGTGGATGGCGTGCAGGCCTGTCATGGTGAAGTACAGGACGAAGAACAACTCTTCCTGGTCTGCATTGGGCCCCGTGACGAGCCAGTTCAGGCCCGGCACCAGCCCCTCGTTCCAGTCCACGATCCACTCGACCGCCTTGATGCCCAGGAAGGCCGTGCCGAGCGCTGCGGTGAGCAGCAACAGCATGACCGCGGTGCGCTTCTGGTCTCGACGTACGAAGTAGACCGCGAGAACCATCGCCAAGCTGCTGCACAGCAGGAGCGCCGTGTTGGCCGTGCCCAACGGAACGTTCAAGTGGTGGCTCGCCTGCGCGAACGCCTGCGGGTACAGCGAACGGAACACCAGGTAGCCGAGGAACACGCCGCCGAAGAACAGTACCTCAGTTGTGAGGAACACCCACATGCCGAGGGTGTTGGCCTCGTGCTGCTGTTCAACGTCATCGAAATGGTGCGCTACGCCCGGCCGTGCTTCGATTGCGATTTGCGATATGTCACTCACGCTGGCCCTCCTGACTCCTGGCTTCGCGGTACGCCTCCTCCGCAGCGACCGCGGAGTAGTTGTAGGGCGGGCCGGTCACGACCGGCGTCTCGCGGAAGTTATAGGTCGGCGGCGGCGACGGAATCTGCCATTCCAAGCCGGTCGCGCCCCATGGGTTCGCTGGGGCGCGCTTGCCCGTGCGCAGAGAGGCCAGCAGGTAAATCAGCGGCAGGAAATAACCGACCGCCAGCACGATCGAGCCCATCGTGGAGAGGATGTTCCAGAACTGGAACTCCGGCGCGTAGGCGTGATACCGCCGCGGCATGCCCAAGTAGCCGACGATGAACTGCGGGAAGAAGGTCAGGTTGAAACCCAGGAAGATGATGATCGCGCTCAACCGGCCCCACTTTTCGGAGTACATCCGGCCCGTAATCTTCGGCCACCAGAAGTGGATGCCGCCGAGGAACGCGAGCACGACTGCACCCACCATGATGTAGTGGAAGTGGGCCACGATGAAGTAGGTGTCGTGTACGTGGACGTCAATCGCCAGCGACGCCAGGAACAGCCCGGTCAGCCCGCCGACCAGGAACAGGCCCAGGAAGCCGAGCGCATACAGCATCGGCGTGGACAGCCAGATGGAACCCTTGTAGAGCGTGGCGGTCCAGTTGAACACCTTGATGGCCGAGGGCACGGCGACGATGAAGCTCAGGAGCGAGAATACCAGGCTGGCGTAGATCGACTGGCCGGAGACGAACATGTGGTGGCCCCAGACCAGGAAGCCGTAGGCCGCAATTGCCAGGCTTGACAGCGCAACGTACTTGTAGCCGAAGATGCGCTTGCGCGAGAAGCAGGTTATCAGCTCGCTGACGATGCCCATGCCGGGCAGAATCATGATGTAGACCGCCGGGTGCGAGTAGAACCAGAAGAGATGCTGGAACAGCAGCGGGTCGCCGCCGACCGCCGGGTTGAAGATGCCGACCCCCAGGATGCGTTCCACGGCCACCAGGATGAGCGTGATGGCAACGACCGGTGTGCCCAGCACGATGATGAGGCTGGTGGCATACATGGCCCACACGAACAGCGGCAGGCGGAACCAGGTCAGGCCGGGCGCGCGCATCTTGTGCACGGTGACGATGAAGTTCACCGCCGTGAAGATGGACGAGAAGCCCACGATCAGCACACCGATGGCCGTTGCAATGACGGCGGTGTTGGAATACACGCTGCTGAACGGGGTGTAGAAGGTCCAGCCGGTGTCTACGCCGCCCGTGAAGATAGCAAACAGCGTGATGGCTGCGCCGGTCATGTAGACGTACCAGCTAGCCAGGTTCAGCCGCGGGAACGCGAGGTCGCGCGCACCGATCATCAATGGCATCAGGAAGTTGCCCAGGGTCGCCGGGATGACGGGGATCAAGAAGAAAAAGATCATCAGGACCCCGTGCATCGTGAAGAGCTTGTTGTAGGTCTCTGCGGCCACCAGGTCGCCCGCAGGCGTGATCAGTTCGGCCCGTACGAGGGCAGCCGCGAGACCGCCCAGGAAGAACAGGAACGTAACTGAAAGCAGGTATAGGATGCCGACGCGTTTGTGGTCTGTCGTCAGCAGCCAGGACTTGATGCTGTAGTTGACGTTCGCATAGTTTTTCGGAACTGGCCCGGCTGTGCCGCGCGGCGGGACAGTAGTAACGCTCATTGCGCACCCCCTTGTTCGGCGCCTAACTCCTTGATATAGGCGATGATCTGTAACACCTGATCCTCGGTCAACTGCCCCTGGTATGGCGGCATCACCGGCTGGTAACCCTCGACCACCTGAGTGGCCGGTTCGAGGATGGATTTCCGCAGGTACGCCTCGTCACGCGTGACGGTTTCTCCGCTCGCCAACCTGACTTCCTGCCCGAAGATGCCAGCAAGTGCCGGGCCGACTGCCGCAGTGCCGTCGAGCTTGTGGCACGCTACGCAGCCCGTCCGGGTGAACAGCTGCTCACCGGCCTGCGCCGCAGAGACCGGCTGGCCGCCCGCCGCGCCTCCTCCGCTGGCCCAGGCGAGGTACTCTTCTTCCGGCATCACGATCACCTGGCCGGTCATGCCCGAGTGGTCCGTGCCGCAGTATTCGGCGCAGAACAGGTGATAATTGCCCGTCTCAGTGGCCTCAAACCAGACGGTCGTGTAGCGCCCCGGCAGTACATCGGTCTTGATGCGGAACGCGGGGACGTACAGGCTGTGGATCACGTCCTCAGATGTCATTGTGAGTTTAATAGGCCGGTTGACGGGTACGTGCAGGTCGTTAACCTCGATCTGGCCCGTGTCCGGATGCTGGAACTTCCACATCCACTGCTTGCCGATGACATATACTTCCATGGCGTCGGATGGCACATCGTACATCTGAAAATAGAGGCGGCCGGCCCAGAGGAACACGCCCAGGGAAAGCACCAGCGGGACAATCGTCCACGTCAATTCCAGCTTGTGATGCGTCTCCACCGGGTTGGTGCGGTCAGCATCCTTGCCGCGGCGGTACTTCAGGATGAAGTAGGTCAGTGCGCTTGTTATGCCAATAATGACGATCGCACTGGCGGCCACCAGGACCAGGAAGAGCGTGTCCACCCGGCCTGCATGGGCGGTTGCCTGGTCAAGCGTCCACTGGGTATTCACGACTGGCTCTCCTTCTGGTCATCAACCTGCTCCTCGGTCGACAAAATCGGTGGCTCCGACTGGCGGGGCTTTGAACGTGCCAGCACCAGCACCATGGCACCGAGCCCGAACATCGTGAGCAGGGCAGCATACTTGAGAATCTCCCGGATGGCGACGGTATACTTGCCCCGCGTCGGGTCATAGTGGAAGCAGCGCAGGAGGAGCTGGTCCACCGCGCTGCCAATCTTGCCCGCGGAGGCATCCACCAGCGCCAGCTTCAGGTCACGCGGCGAAAACTCCAGCCCGTAGAGATACTTCGAAATCCGGCCGCCCGGCGTCATCACCAGAATGCCAGCGGGGTGCGCGTACTGGTCGGACTTAGGGTCGTAGACATAATGGAAACCCGCGGTATCCGCCAGCCGCACGATCGAATCTTCCGGCGCAGTCAGGAAGTGCCAGCCGTCCTGGGAGCCCCAACGACCATAGCTGGCGATGATGGCGGCTTTGGCCGCGGTGGACTGCTCCGGCGTCTCGCGCGGGTCGATGCTGGCGACCACGACGTCGAATTCCTTGCCCACCTCGACCTGCATGGTGCGCAACGATTCGCTCAACCCGTGCAAGATGATGGGGCACAGGTTGGGGCAGTCGTAGTAGGTGAACACCAGGATGGCCGGCTTTGCGCCCAGGTACTGGCCGAGCGTCACGCGGCGCCCCTGCTCGTCGATCATGGGCACTTCCAGGGGCATCTGGCTGTCGAGATTCTGATCGAATGACACCTGGTTGAGTATGGCTTCCTCAGCAGTGTGATTCATATCTGAATCATCCTGCGCGTAGACCGCGCCGGCCGGTAATGTCAGCAGCGTCATCAGCAGGGCCAGCAGCATAACAAAGCCGACCCGGTTCTCGCCCGTCGATCGGCCCTGGTGGGATGCCTGTCGTTTTGTGTCGAACATAACCATTAACCCTTAACCCTTCTGTGATAATGGCCCCTAATATATGCCCCTGCTGTCCCCTTGTATGTTGGTTTAACTGCCATCACGCGCCGGGCTTACGTTTCATTCCTGGCCCACCGCCGGCGTCAGGCCCTCGGTAATCAGCGTCATGGCACGCGTGATCGGGATACGGGCGACACCCGTCGCCTCATCCACCCAGCCATAGCTGTTGAGTGTCTCCTGTGCAGCCGCCTGGTAGCGGTCGAGCGCACTCACGGGGTTGACGCGCATTTCGACCGCAGCGGGCGGCGCAGCAGTTTCGATGGGCGAGCCGCCCTGCGGCTGCGTGTCCGGCGAGCTGTAGAACACATTCGTGAGCAGGCCGACCACGATCAGTGCGATGATGATTAACCCGCCGACAATGGCCCCGGCCACGACCAGGATGTTCAGCCCCACATCGGACGTCTCGTGCTGCGCCTCGGTCGTGCCCGATGGCGCGCCGTGCGCGATGGCCGGGGCGTGGGGGTCATCCCGCACGGCATCCACATCATGCTGGCTTTGGTGCACTTCTCGGCGCTCGTGGGGCTGCGCCGCCCCAGGCGGCACAGCTTGAGCGGCCTGCCGGTTGGCGGCGCGCTCCTCGACCGCGCCTTGTGCAGGGGATGGCTGTTCCTGCGCAAGCCGGTCGGTGCCCAGCCGCTCGGCCGTCTCCGGATCGCTGACCCCCCGGTCATGCGCCTCCTGCTCGGTGAGCTTGCGCCCTTTAGGCTCGGCGCCTCGGAAATAGCCGGACGGCTGGTGGCGTTCTCGCGGCTTACCCCGCGGGTCAGTCGGATTTGGCTTATCGCTCATGCCGCACGATCCTGTTGTTATGAGGTTCAGAAACCGCCGCATGGTCCTGCATGGGCGCCGGCAGGCCGACGGGCAGCAGCGGCGCCCGCGCCAGGTTCCAGGCGAAGAAGGCGGCCCACAGGCCTCCAACCCCGACCAGCGCGGTCAGGTGGGGCCAGATGGCGCCCACACCGGCGGCGCCCAGCGACGGGACGACCAGCCAGAAGGTGTCGACCGCACGCATGAGCACCAGGAAGAGTCCGATGGCCGTCAGCAGCCTCCGGTTGCGCTTCACATCGCGGAACATCAACATGATGAAGGGCAGTGCGAAGTGCAGCGCGATGATGGCGATGGCGATGTATTTCCAGCCGCCCGCCATGCGTGCCAGGTACCACGGCACTTCTTCGGTGATGTTTGCGGCCCAGATGAGCAAGTACTGGGAGAACGACAGATAGGCCCAGATCATGACAAAGGCAAGCATCAGGCTGCCCAGGTCATTGAAGCGCCGGGGAGAGACAGCCGCATCGAGCGGCGGCCAGTCCGACGCCCAGGTTGCCAGGGCTATGGCCAGCGCAAACGCGCCCAGCATCATGCCCATCGTGACCATCAGGCCAAAGATGCTGGACAGCCAGTGCGGATCCAGCGACATCACCCAGTCGAAGGCGGCGAACGAAGCGGTCAGTGTGACGGCGAGCAGCCCGCCCGCGCCCATGCCCCGCAGCGTGCCCGCGATGTTCACGTCGCCCGTCTCGTCGAGTTTGAGCGAGAGTGCGCCCGTCCGGTAGGCGAAGAACGTCCACACCGCGAAGTAGATGACCGTACGGATGATGAAGAAAGGCACGTTGAGATACGGCTGCTTGTGCTCCAGGACCGGGTCACCAATGACGTGCGCCGGGTCCGCCCACGAGTACAGCGCCTTCATCCCGAAGATGATGGGGATGAAGAGCACGAGCATCAGCGGCAGGGTGCGCGCGCCCGCCTCCACGAACCGCTGGATCGGTGCGCCCCAACCTGTGCGGGTCAAATGCTGCAGCAGCGCCAGCAGCAGGCTGCCGATGCCCATGCCGGTCCAGAAGACAAAAGCGAACAGGTAGGCGGGGTATGCGCCGGGGACGCCCAGGAATATGCCCGCCAGCGTCGCGATCAGCCCGACTGCGCCGACCACGAGTGCGCCGGGCATCATGCGGCGGAGAATGCCTTGTGGTGTCATCATTGGGTTGCCCCTCCGAGTTGCTGCATGTCTTCCGCCGGCAGGGCCTCGGCGGGCGCCGCCTGGCTGAGTTGCAGGGCCCGCACGTAAGCGGCGATGGCCCAGCGGTCATCCACATCGGGGATCTGGCTGGCGTACGGTTGCATCCGGCCAAACCCGTTGGTGATGACCTGGAAGAAGTAGCCGGGCGCCGCCGTGCGCAGGCGGTCCTGGTGGAAGGTCTGCGGCGCAGGGAATCCGCGCTGGATGACCATGCCGTCGCCCGCGCCGGTGAAGCCGTGACAGGGCGTGCAGTAAATGTCATACTCCTGCCGGCCGCGCTCGAGCAGGTCGGCGGTCAGTTCGAAGGGAAACTCGGTCGCCGGCGCACCGTTGAACTGGCCGGTATAGCGCACGTCGCTGGTGCGCAACTGGCCCTGCGCTACAGACCCCTCGACCTGCGGCCGCGCTGACTGCCCGTCCGCGAAGAACGCGCTCGGCTCCAGCGGATCATAGCGCGGCTGGTCGGCCATCGCCTGGCAGCCCGTCAGCGCCACCAGCGCGAAGAGTCCCAGGAGCAGGAAGCTTAGCTTTCTAGCCACAGAGGTCACAGAGGACACTGAGTTATTGAGAGAGAAAGACTCTACGCTCTCTGTGTTCTCGGTGGCAAAGCGTTTCACCTTCACGGCAACACCTCGTGCACGCTGGCCGGGCCCAGGCTCTCCAGGAACCGGCGGGTCTGGGTCATATCGAAGCGCGGGTCGGTCGCCTCAATCGCCAGGAAGAAGCGATCCTGGCTGGCGCGGGCGAACTCGGCCACGTTGAACAGCGGATGGTAGGGCGCGGGCAGGCCGTTGAGCAGAATCATCGCCAGCACACCCGTCAACGCCGCCAGCAAGACGGTCGTCTCGAACGTGATGGGCACCCACATGGGCACGCTGTTCAGCGGCTTACCGCCGATGTTAATCGGATAGTTGATGACGTGTACCCAATACTGCAGCGCGAACCCGCCCACCAGCCCGGCGATGCCGCCCAGCAGCATCAGCAGCGGGATGCGGCTCTTGCGGAAGCCGACCACCTCCGACAGACCTTCCACCGGTATCGGCGTGTAGGCGTCCAGCCGGCGGTAACCCTCGGCATATGCGCGGCGTGCGGCATCCAGAATAGTGTGCTCGTCCACGAACTCGGCCACGAGACCGTAGGGCCGGACCGCGGCCTCTTCAGCCTCATGCGTCATGTCGTGGGCCACATGCTCGGTCATTCGACCTTCCCTCCTGTCTGGTGCACCAGCTCGCGCGTCTCAGCCATCGAGATGAACGGCAGGAAGCGGATGAACAGGAATATCAGCGTGCCAAACAGCCCCAACGTGCCGATGAACGTGGCGTAGTCCCAGACCGTCGGCGTGTACATCGCCCAGGAGGACGGCAGAAAGTCCCGGTGCAGGCTGGTGACGACGATGACGAAGCGCTCGAACCACATGCCAAAGCTGATGACGAGCGAAATGCCCCAGAGCCAGAGTGAGTTTGTGCGGATGCGTTTGATCCACAGGAGCTGCGGAATGACGACATTGCACAGCATCATCAGGCCAAACACCCAGCCGTAGGGGCCCGTCACCCGATTGAGCATCATGAAGCCTTCGTACTCGTTGCCGCTATACCAGGCGGTGAAGATTTCCATGGCGTAACCGTAGGCCACGACCAGCCCGGACGTTAACATCACGATCGCCATGTTGCGCAGGTGACGGTCGGTGATGAAGTTCTCCATGTGGTAGTACTTGCGCAGCGGGATGGAGATGAGCAGCACCATTGCAAACCCGGCGTAAATCGCGCCGGCCACGAAGTACGGCGGGAAGATGGTCGAGTGCCAGCCGGGAATCACGCTCACGGCAAAGTCGTAGCTCACGATGCTGTGGACGGACACGACCAGCGGTGTCGCCAGCGCTGCCAGGAGATAGTACAGGTCCTGATAGCGCTTCCAATGCACCGCAGAGCCGCGCCAGCCCATCGACAGGATGCCGAAGGTCACGCGGGCAAAGGTGCTCTTGGCGCGGTCTCGCAGCGTCGCCATGTCGGGGATGAGGCCGACGAACCAGAACAGCAGCGAGACCAGGCCGTAAGTGGCGATGGCGAAGAAGTCCCACATCAGCGGGCTGCGGAACTGCGGCCAGTAGTCCAGCGTGTTCGGGTAGGGCACCAGCCAGTAGAAGTATTGGGGCCGGCCCAGGTGCAGGATCGGGAACAGCGCCGCGCACGCGACCGCAAACAGCGTCATGGCCTCGGCAAACCGGTTGATGGACGTGCGCCACTGCTGGCGCAGCAGGAGGAGGATGGCCGAGATGAGCGTGCCCGCGTGGCCGATGCCGATCCACCACACCAGGTTGATGATCGCGAACCCCCAGCCCACCGGAATGTTGATGCCCCAGATTCCGACGCCCCGGATGAACAACCAGGTGACTGCGCCGAGGAACACCATCAGCAGCAGGAACGCGATGGCTAACCCCAGCAGCCAGCCACGCTGGAAGCCGCGGCGCAGGACGACGGAGCCGATCTGCTCGTTGACCGACTCGAAGGTTTGGCCGGGCTCGATGACCGGCACGAGGTCCGCCCGATCCAGCGGCGGCCCGATCAGTTCCTTGCGGATAGGCTGCTCATGTATCATGCGCTGCTCGCTTGAATCTCAGGATTCGGGTTGTTGAACCGGGCCATATAGGTCGTGCGCGGCTTGGTGTTCAGGTGGGTCAGCACGCCGTAATCCTGCGGCTGGCTCTTGCGCTGTGTGACGGCCGCGTTCGGGTCGTTGATGTCGCCGAAGGTGATGGCGCGCGTCGGGCATGCCTGCTGGCACGCGGTCGTCACGTCGCCATCGCGAATCTCGCGGCCCTCGCGGATGGCGGCGCTGCGCGCCTCCTCGATGCGTTGGACGCAGAAGGTGCACTTCTCCATGACGCCGCGCTGGCGCACGGTCACATCCGGGTTGCGCATGGGCTTCAGGCTTTCGGTGTCCCAATCGGCAAACTGCAGGAAGTTGAACCGGCGCACCTTGTACGGGCAGTTGTTGGCGCAGTAGCGCGTGCCGACACAGCGGTTGTACACCATGTCGTTGAGGCCCTCGCTGCTGTGGACGGTCGCGCCGACCGGGCAGACCGGCTCGCAGGGCGCGTTCTCGCACTGCTGACACATCATCGGCTGGAACACTGGGTTGAGTTCGGCCGGGTCGCCCTCGAAGTAGGTATCGATGCGCAGCCAGTGCATCTCGCGCTGAATGAGGACCTGTTCCTTGCCGACAACCGGAATGTTGTTTTCGGCAACACAGGCGACGACGCATGCGTTGCAGCCGACGCACGCGTTCAGGTCGATAGACATGCCCCAGGCGTGGCCCTCATACTTCCATTCGGTGTAGATGGACGCTTCCGGATGGTGGAAGCGCTCGTGAATCAACTCCGGCTCCGCACGGAACTCTTCGATGGCGGCCGTCTGGACGAGATCGCGACCCTCCATGTTGTAGTGAAGCTGGGTGGTCGCCAGCTTGACGCGCTCGCCGGTCGGCGCGACCTCCAGCCCCGCGACAAACCACGGCGCATCCGACGTACGCAGCGCATAGGCGTTGAACCCGACGCCGCTGCCGACGCGGCCCGCCGCCTGCCGACCATAGCCCAGGGGTAGCGTCACCGTGTCATCGGCGTGGCCGGGCATAACCCAGACCGGGCCGCGCACTGACCGCCCGTTGAGGGTGAGGTTGACGATGTCGCCGTTCGCGAGGCCGAGCCGCTCCGCGGTGGCCGGGCTGAATAGCGCCGCGTTGTCCCACGTCAGCAAGGTCAGCGGCCGGGGCAGTTCCTGCAGCCACCCGTTATTGGCATATCGGCCGTCCCACGTGCTCGCATCGGGCGCGAACAGTGCGTGCAGGCCGGTTGTGGCTGCCGGCGCGGTGGTCAGCCAGTCGCCCGTTGCGGCTGCGGTCGGGGTAACGACCGGACTTGCGCTGTCGGCCACTACGCCGTCGTGTAGGGCGGTCGCCCAGGCGGTCTCGAAATCACCGGGCAGCTCCGCCTGCCAGTACGTGCGCACCAGGTCGTAGCCGGCGCTGTCCGGTGCGCCGAGCAGGACGGCGAGCAGCTCGTGGCCTGATCTGCCGTCGTACAGCGGCTGGATGAGCGGCTGGATGAGCGTGACCGTGCCATCGTAGGCCCGAGCGTCGCTCCACGCTTCGAGGCTGTGCGCCTCCGGGATGTGCCAGGTGCAGCGCTGCGCGGTCTCATCCGCGTACAGGCCCAGGTGGATGCTCGTGCCGGCCTTTGCCAGCGCGTCAGCGAAAGCGAGGTCGGCCGGGGCATCGTAGACCGGGTTGCCGCCGAGGATGACGAGCAGGCCGACGCTGCCCGCGTTCAGGTCGCTGATCAGTTCGGCCAGGGTCCCGGCCTCGTTCGCAACGCCTGTATCCACAGGTGCGGTCATAAAGACGGTCGTGCCGATGTTACCGAGGGCGGCGTTCATGGCGTGGGCCAGCGCATGCACGGCGGGCGGCTGCCCGCGGCCGGGCACGATGACCGTGCGCGCGCCGTTGGCCCGCAGGTCACGTGCAATGGCCTCGACTGTCGCTGCGGGCACTGCGCTTTCGGCTGCACCGGCGCCGGTAACGCCCAGCGCCGCGGCCAGCGCCTGCGCAAACGCCTGGACGTCGCCCGGCGGGATCGCCCAGCGGTGGTCCGCCATCGCGCCGGTGATGGTCGAGCTGCTCTCCACGACGTAAAGCCGGTTCATGTCGGTTCGCCCGTCCTCAACGCGGCGGCCGTCGGTGAACTGGCGTTGATAGCGCACGGAGCCGGGGTCGTCATACAGGAAGTTGGCGTCCAGCGAGACGATGACCGATGCCGCGCTGAAGTCGTAGTAGGTGTGCAGCGGCTCACCCAGCGCCAAGCGTGCGCCCTCGGCGCTGTTGTCGTCACCGACCGGCTCGTAGCGATGCCAGCGCGCGCCCCCGTAGCGGCCCAACAGATCGGTTATTTGGGCGGTCAGGGTGGGGGAGGTCACTGCCCCTGTCAGGATGCGCAGCCCGCCCTGGGCCAGGCCACCCAGCGTGCCGCTGATGGCGGTCGTGAATTGCGGCCAGGAGGACTCGCGGCCCGCGTTCAGCACCGCCTGTGAGCGATCCGGGTCGTACATCTGGAGAATGAGGGCCTGGGCGAACGCATTGGTCGCGCCGAGGCTGGCCGGGTGTGCCGGGTTGCCTTCCAGCTTGGTGGGCCGGCCCTCGTGGCTCTCTGCCAGCACGCCGAGCGCATAGCCGCCCATCAAGGCAGCGGTCGCAAAATAGCGCGGCACGCCCGGCGTCACGCCTTCGGGCTGGCGCACGTAAGGTACGATTTTCTCGTTGGCGCTGCGGGGCATGCAACCTGAGACCCCCGCCAGGGCCAGCGATGCGCCGATCAGCTGCAGAAAGCGGCGGCGGCTGATGGAGCCATCCCAGACCGCAGCCTCGCGCGGGTACTCCTGGCGCAGAAGCTGTTTGAATTCCGCAGTATCGGCAAGTTCCTCCAGGCTGCGCCAGTAGGTCTTGCCGCGGGCCTCAGCCAGCCGGGCACGCAGCGCGCTCAACCCCTGGGGCGCATGCTCTGTCGCTGTGCTCGTGTCGCTCAATCCCATATATATCTTCCCCTCGGATGGTTCTACCGATGGCAGGTCGAGCAGTCGACCCTGGCGTTCACCTGATATTCGGCGACGAGTTGTCGCCCGACCTCAAGCTGGTTGGCCGGCGGCACCCAGTTGGCATTGAAGACCTCTTCGCGCGGGCGGAGGTATTTCTCCGGCGCGCGGTGGCAGTCGAGGCACCAGTTCATCAGGAGGGTGCTTTCCTGCCACGTGAGGGGCATATCGCCGACCGGCCCATGACAGGTCGTGCAGCCGACGCCCTTCGCGAGATGGGCGCTGTGGTCGAAGTACGCGAAGTCGGCCAGGTTGTGGACGCGTACCCACTGCACCGACTGGCCCGTCCGGTAGGCTTCACGGATCGGCTCCAGGATGGGTGCATTGACGTGCAGCTGCGAATGGCAGTTCATGCAGGTCGCGATAGGGGGGATGCCTGCAAAGCGGGAGTCCTCGACTGTGGTGTGGCAGTAGCGGCAATCGAGGCCGACGTTGCCGACGTGGGTGCGGTGCGCGAACTGCACCGGCTGCTCCACGTGGACGCGCTGCTCGGTGTTATAGGGAGAACGGATATAGGCGAACCCGGTTGCCACGAGGACGACCAGCGTCAGCAACCCACCTATAATCGAAGCCCGAGCAATGACGTTTGCGCTGGGACCGAAGATTTGTCGCATTGGCACTCTTCCGATTCAGCACGCGCGATTGGATTTGCCCTGTCAGATGGCGGAGGGTCGCTGCGCCCCGTCAGGACAGCGGTTGACAATCAAACAACACATTTATGAGAACGAACAAGCTTAATCCAAGATAAGGACAAGCTTAACCGAACTTGAGAAAAAGTCAAGTGGTTTGCCCCTGCATTTAGAGTCTGCTATGATAACTTCCGTGACCCCGGGTCGATAGCCCCTCTGGGAGCCTTGTGCCAATGAGTGCAAATTCTCAACCGATTATCAGACGGCGCGTGCTGTGGCCCGTGTGGCTGTGCGTCGTCGCGGTCGCCGCCGTCATCGTGTTCAGCTGGGCCGGGCCGTCGCTGGCGGTGCGCCGCTATCTGGCGAGCACGTACACCCGGGACCTGACGCCGCAGCAGGTGAAGACGCGCGTGCTATTGCCCGGCCTCAATCGTGCGACCGTTCGCGTGGAAGCTTTCTTTCGCTACGATCCCGATTACGGCAACGACCGTGCTGCACCTGACGGCGCGCCTTATCGCGGTGACGTATCGTTAATGCGTGAAGGGGTACGGTGGGTGCCGGCGGAGGGTGGGGTGCTTTCCAGCGGGGCGACGTATGGCCTGTTCAACGGGCATTGGTTTGCGGTGGACCCGGAGGTGGAGCGCCTGCGTGCGCCCGACGATGACTGCGGCTGACCGGGACACTAGCAGCCGGTCGGCTGCCAGGGAGGGACGTGCGGAGTGGGCATCCTCAGATGCCCACTCCGCGTTTCTTGCGTGAGGAGTGGAGCGTCCTCAGACGCGGAACGGGTCCGACGTGGGCATCTGAGGATGCCCACTCCGCGGGTTTGGGATTACAGCCCCATCAGGAACTCGAAAACGATGTCGTTCACGCCGGGCAGACCCTCGTGGCCGAAGTCCGGGTAAATCGCCATGCGTTTCGGTGACGTGATCTTGTTGTAGGCCGCAAACTGGCTGGATGGCGGGCAGATTTGATCCATCAGGCCGATGGGCCAGAGCACCTCCGCGCGGATGCGCGGGGCCAGGTGCTGGATGTCCACGTAGCCGAGCTGTTCGAAGACGGCCGCTTCCTGCTGGTGGCGCGGGTCGAAGAGGCGGAAGAAGGTGCGGAGCTCCTCGTAGGCGTCCTTCGCCAGGTCCATCTGCCAGACGCGCAGGTAGTCGCTAAGGAAGGGGAAGATAGGTGCAGCGCGCTTGATGCGCGGCTCCAGCGCCATACATGCGACGGTCAGTGCGCCGCCCTGGCTGCCGCCGGTTGCACCCACGCGCGTCGCATCCACGCCCGGCATGTCCATGACGATGCGCGCCAGCTGGGCGGTGTCGAGGAAGATCTGGCGGAACAGCAGCTTATCCGGCCGCCCGGCCAGCGCATCGGCCAGCCCGCGGATGATGTGGCCGCGATGCGTGTTGCCCACTACGTCGCTGTTGTCCTCCGACAGGCCGCCCTGCCCGCGGCAGTCCAGCGCGGCCACGGTGTAGCCCGCGCCCACATAGCCCAGCTTATCGAACCAGTCGCCCGAGTGCCCGCTGTAGCCGTGGAACATTACGACTGCCGGGGCAGCAGATGCGGTGTGCTTGGGCCGCAGCAGCTTGGCATGCACGCGTGCGCCGCCGACGCCGGTGAAGTACAGGTGGAAGCATTCCGCGCCGGGTGCCTGGAACTCCGCGGGCACGAGTTCGACCTGTGGGTCGAGCGCGTGCATCTCCGCGAGCGCGGCGTCCCAGTAGGCGTTGAAGTCCGCGGGTCGCGGGTTGATGCCCTGGTAGGTCTGGAGCTTGTCGAGAGGGAAATCGAAGGTGAGTGGCATAAAAACTCCTGTCTATGGTAAGTATGCGCCGGAGCGTCTACGGTTTGACCCCACGTCGTCGCTGCATCATCATCTGCACCGTCTCACGCCAGCGCCGTTTATCCTCAGTCGGCTCGCCGTCATGCAGTTTGTCCAGTAACCCAAGCACGCTCTCGTGGCTGCCCTCAATGAGGTTGTTGCCGACTGAGCGGTTCGGCAGATTCTGCTTCAAGTCCCAGTGGAAGGCATGTATCAGTTGGTCTATGCAAACCATCCGCGCTTGCGGTGAACGTGCGCGCGGGTAGTCGTCCACGTAAGCCTGGAACGCTGGTAAGGCGTTGCTCCCAATAAGGTCCCGATGACGCCACGATAGATGGTAATCCTGGCGCGATGTCTGCCAGTCGCAGTTGGGCGCAGGACAAGTAACCGGATCCGGCTCGGTGGCCGACCAGTCGCCCAGGCTAAACACCTGTCGGCAACGTGGGCATTCGACTTCGTGATGACTGACCATGAGGATGGCCTGGCAGCGTAACCACAGGGAGAAGCCGACATCCTCGAGCAACACTTCGTCTACAATGCCTCGGGCGTCGTTTTGATAAAGCTGCCAGATTCTGGCTCGCACGATTTTGGGTGCCCAGCGAATCCTCTCCATGCTTCCTCATACAGCTTCTCAGACATCGCACAGGACGTACGCACTGCGCAGCGCGGTCAGGCTGTCGCCCTTCGGGATGAACTCCTGGCCGACGAACCCCGCGTAGCCTGTCTCCGCAAGCGCGGCCATGATGGGCGGGTAGTAGAGCTCCTGGGCCTCGTCCAAGTCGCGGCGGCCGGGGTTGCCCGCCGTGTGGACATGGCCGATGTGCGGCGCAATCTGCCGGATGGTGCGGATGATGTCGCCTTCCATGATCTGCATGTGGTAGATGTCATACAGCAGCTTGACGGCCGGGGAATTGACCAACGTCGTCACGAGCACGCCCCAGGCGCTGTGGTCGCACTGGTAGTCGATGTGGTCCACTTTCGAGTTGAGCAGCTCCAGGACGAGCGTGACGCCCGCGGCATCAGCCAGCGGAGCGAGGCGGCTTAGGCCCTCCGCCGTGACGAGCGCGCCGGCCTCGTCAGTCAGCCCCGCGCGGTTGCCGGAGAAGACGATGAGGTTGGGGATGCCGTATCGCACAGCCAGGTCGAGCTTGCGTTTGAACTCCTCTTCGATGTCTGCGTGATGCTCGCGCCGGTTCAGCCCGCGCTCGATCTGCCCCGCGCCTTCCGTGACAATGGTCAGACCTGCGCTGCGCGCGGCATCCCATAGTTCGCGCGGCAGCAGTTCGACGCCTTGGTACCCGATCGCGCGCGCCTCGCGCAGGAAACCCGCCGCGTCGCGCACTTCGCGGGCAAAGCTCCACCATGCGAATGATTGCTTGAATCCGCCCACGTCAACCTCCTGTGTTTGAACCGCGAAGACGCAAAGACATTCCAATCAGAGAACTTTGACGTTCTTCGCGTCTTCGCGGTTACCGGTTTCGCGCGGCCACCGCCTGAACCAGCCCGCGCATGTAGCCCACGGCATACGCCTCGGCAGCGTAACGCCCGCCGACAACCTGCTGGAGGTGGTCGGAGATGATGGCTCCATTGAACCCCACTTCCTGCAGCGCGGCCATGATTTCGAGCATATCCGCGTAACCATCATCCAGGAAAGTCTCTACGAAGCCCTCGGGCATGGGCGCAGTCACGTTGCGGAAGTGCACCTTAAACAGCTTGCGCTGGCTGCCGAAGTAGCGGATGGCCTCGACTGCGCTCTTGCCCATCGCCGGACCGCCCTCCAGCCAGCAGCCCAAGCAGAGGCAGACGCCGACGTTCGGGCTGTCTGCAATCTCCAGCGCGCGGCTGTAGCCCTCGAAGTTGCCGAAGATGCAGCGGGGGATGCCGCCGAGCGGGTAAACCGGCGGATCGTCCGGATGGATGCCGATGTAGACCCCCGCTTCCTCTGCGACCGGGACGACCTGACGGATGAAGTACGCGTAGTTCTCCCACAGCTCGTCTTCGGTGTACTCGCGGCCGTGTGTCAAGGGGAGGTCCCAGGACTCATCAATCCACCGGCCGGTGCGGGCCTGATCCAGCCGGAAGGCACGGCCATTCGCGCCCCCGCGCACTGGCTCCGGCTCGGTGCTCCAGATGCCGTTCGCCATGTGCGCATAGGTGGCGTAGTAGATGCCTGCGGCGGCCAACATGCGGATGTAGGCCAGGTACTCGGCGATTTTGCCGTCACGCTCCGGCAGGTTGAGCGTGACGGCTTCCATGTTGTGCACTGCGTGGTTGGCAAGCCGGTAGACCTTCAGCCCGCCCTCGGCAAAGTGGCGCACGACGGCGCGGTAGGTCTCGACCGAGGCATCGGCGGCCGGGACGGTTGTCATGACCCATTCGATGCCCAACTGGCGGGCGAATTGCATGTCTTCGGTGGAAGCGTCGGCAGGCAGTTGGGTGCCAATCTGGATGCCGGAGCGGGAGCCGGTGTAGCCTGGGATGATGAGCGGGTAGGCGCGGGCGTCGGCGGTGACCATGGCGGACTCCTTTGCTGGACACGAAAGAAGGGTGGGGGATGGGTTATAGGTTGCAGGTTGCAGGTTGTTGACCCGACGTCGTCCAACCTGTAACCTGCAACCTGTAACGGCTCTCCGTGTGCTCAGTGTTTTCGGTGGCAAAACCTCGTCAACGGCCGGACAGCAGTTGCTCGAGCGGCACGCCGTTGATGAGGAACTTCACTTGCTTGACTGTGTCGAACTGCAGCGCGGTCTGGCGCAACTGCGCTTCGACGCGCGGGTTGTCGCACACGCCACCGAGCACCAGCGTGCCCGTCAGCTTGACGGTCCAGCTTGTGCCGGTGCGGGTGATTTCCTGGATTGCCAGGTTCGACTGATACAGCGGGTTATACAGGCCGGACTGGCCGTAGTCGCGCGTCTTGATAGAGAATAACTGGTTCAGCGCGGCGGTCAGCGGCGCGGTGGTGGGCGTGATGTTGCGCCGCACCCCGACGACTTCATCGCCACAGCCGACGCTGCCCGTGCCCTCGCTGATGAGATAGACGCGGACCTGGCTGAAGGTGGTCGTGGGCGGTTGCGTGCCGCGGGCCGGAATGATGAGCCGCTGGCCCACGCGGATGCGATCCGGATTCGTGATGATCGGGTTCGCGGCCATGATCGCCGCGACGGTCACACCGAAGCGCGCGGCAATCCGGGCCAGGGTGTCGCCGGAGCGGACGACGTAGGTCGTCTGGCCGCCGGTGGGCGTCTTCTGGGCCGGCGGTGTTACCGTAGGCTGGGCGGTCGGCGTCGGTGTGGGACTGGCTGCCTGCTCCCACCAGATGTTGGCGCTGGCTGCACCGCCGGCATCGAAGTATTCGACGCGCAAAGCATGCTGGCCGCCGGCCAGGTCGATGGTGGCCTGGTCGGTGGTGACGGAGCGCGGCTGCCACGCGTCGATGAGCAGCCGGTCGTCCACGAAGACGCGCACGCCGTCATCCGTGGCCGCATAGAAGGTGTACGCGCCGGCGGTCAGGTCCAGGTAGCGGGTCCAGCGAGCCGAAAAGCTGTCGCCGGTCATGCTGGGGTCAGGCGTGCCGGTGCCCCACTGGAATTCGATCAGGCCGTCGATCCGGGTAAGGGCGGGAGCGCCGATCAGGTGAGGATTGGCGTAGTATTCTGCATGCCAGCCCTCGGATGCCTGCGCGGCAGCGGGGTGGGGTGCAGCCCCGACAAGGGACATGCACAGTACGACGACGAACAGCAATCGGACACTCAAACGGTTCATATTCACCTCCATACTCGCATCTTTCTCAGTACACACATGGGACGCATTGTAAACGGAATCTGTTCCTGCGCAAAGTCGTCCGAACAAACAAGGACCTTCGAGGTCTCGTACCAGGCGAAGCCTGGCCTGGGACCTCGAAGGTCCTCGCGGCGGGTTTTGTGAGCCGGTTCAGTGCATGTTATGGCATACGACTCAGCATTCGCTGTAGCCGCAGGCGTAGCATTTGCGGCAGCCCTCCGTCGGGATAAACGTCGCCTGGCCGCAGTCCGGACACAGGTCCCCGATCACGCGGTCAGCGATGGGCAGCGGGAGCTGTTCGACATAAGGCTCGGCGTTTTCTCCCACCGCGCCGCTGTCCGACGGGAAGTGGCTGTTGAGATGTTCGCGCAGGACCTGGGCCACGGCGTCGGGCAGCGACCGAACCCGGTTGGCGCCGAAGCCGAGCGACCGGCCGCCGCCGATGCCGGCAAGCTGGTCGATGACCTCCTGCAGGCGCTCGTTCTCGTCAAGCGGTGAGGGCAGGCGCAGGATGAGCGAGATGAGGCGCCCCAACGCCTCGGAGACCGCCGCGACATCGCTGCCGGCCTTTCCCACGTTCATGAAGACCTCGAACGGCCGGTTGCCGCCGTTGATATTCACAGTGACGAAGGCTGTCCCCAGCGGTGTCTCCTTGCGGTAGGTCATACCGTGCAGGGTGGTGGGCCGCGGGCGACGCTTCATCATCGGGTACTTGGTCGCGGTCTCAACCGGTGAGGAAGGGACCGCGGACGCGGCCTCACCTGCCGCCTTCGACTCGGCTGTGGCCTTCGTCTCCAGCACGACCTCCTGCCGGCTGCCCGTGACGTAGACCGTCAGCCCCTTGCAGCCGAGATGCCAGCCGAGCAGGTAGGCCTCCGCCACATCATCCACCGTGGCTGCGGGCGGAAAGTTAATCGTCTTGCTGATCGAATTGTCGACGAAAGCCTGGATGGCCGCCTGCATGCGGACGTGCTCTTCCGCAGTGATGTCCTGGGATACGACGAAGACGTGGCGCAGGGCTTCCGGCACTTCCTCCAGGCCCTGGCAACTGCCGACCGCGCTGACCTGTTCGCTGATGCGTTCGCGCGTGGCCTTGTCCAGGCCCGCACGCTCCAGCGCAGCCTCGAACAACGGGCTGGTGTAAGTCAGCTTGAGGTCGCGCGTACCGTCCTTGACCGTCCGCGTGTAGGCCAGCGCGAAGACCGGCTCGCAGCCGTAGCCTTCGCAGCCCGCGACCGTCCCGATGGTGCCGGTGGGTGCGACGGTGGTCTGCGCGGCGTTGCGGATGCCGTGCTGCTTGATGCCATCCACCACGCGGTGCCAGTCCACGACCGGGCGGCCCCAGTCGTGCCGGTAAGATGTGATGGGCTGAGGCGGCTGCCAGCGCAGGTTCGCCGGGTCGTAGATGCTGCCCGTGATGGCGAGGAACGGTCCGCGCTCCTGGGCCAGCTCGACGCTCGTCAACATGCAGTGGTAGCGCACGAACTCCATGACCTGCGCGGCGAACTCCTGGCCCTCTTCCGAGCCGTAGCGCACGCCCAACTGGTACATCAGGTCGCCCAGCCCCATGATGCCGAGGCCGATGCGCCGGGCGCGCAGCGCGGCTTCACGCAGCGCAGGCACGGCCGGCACGTACTTGTTCGCGTCGACCACGTTGTCCAGGAAGCGGGTGGAGACCACCGTGCTCTCGCGCAGCTTCTCCCAATCGACCTGGCCGTCTGGCGTGACATGTTGAGCGAGGTTGATGGAGCCCAGGCAGCAGTTTTCGTACGGGCCGAGCCACTGCTCGCCGCAGTTGTGCACGACGAACCCGTTGGCGATGAAGCTGCTGGTCAACGGTTCGGTGAGATCATAGACATCCGCTGTCCCGGCGTCTTCGATGCTGGCGACGCGATCTTCGAAACGCTCCCGGTACGCGCCGCGGACGGCCCCTGCGGCGTGTTCCAGCAGACGGGTCTGCTTGCGCGGATGTGCGAAGCCGATCACCTGGGCAAAGCGGACGCGGTTCGACTTGCCGATCACCAGCTCGAACTGCGGTGCGCTCGTGTAGTTCCTGCTCCCACCCTTGCCATCGGGCATCGGGCGGGTCATCTGGTCACGGCGCCGGTAGATGCGGGAGGCAATACCGAAGTTGGCGAGGAGCAGCTGCACATCCTCGATCAGCCCGCGCGATGAGCTGGCCAGCCGCACAGTGCAGTCCTGCTTCGCTTCATTGACCTGGACGGAGCCATCCGCGCTGAACAGGCCGGCAAGGAAGCCGCGCACCGCGTCACGGGGCGCCTGCCAGAGGCTGGTGGGAACCCGCTTCTCCGTGGCTGAGGCGGTCGAGACCCCCAGGGAGGCGAAGAACTCGTACGGCAGCCGGCCATAGGTCAACTGTCGGACGCTGCCGCGCTCGTGAACATGGCCTGGGCCGAACCACTGCTGAAGGTTGGGTTGGAGGGTCTCAAGCCCGCAATAACCACCTTCTTCGACTCCGAAGGCCAGCCCGACAGGCGAACCGCTCGTGGGGCTCAGCCAACCGTCGCCGACGAGCCAGCCGAGCGCCACACCTAGTTCATAACTCCACAGTGTGGGCACCGCGGCATAGAGCTCGCTGAAATCATGGCGCGTAACCGTGCGTCCGCTGGCGTGATCGCCGCCGCGGCCCATGACGGCCATCTTCTCCTGTATATAGCGGACATTGGGGAGCTCGAACTGCTGCGACCAGGGTCCCTCTTCCGACTGGATGAGCAAACGCTCGCCGGGTTTTAGCTCCTGCAGTGGCACGTAGCCGCGGTCGGCAGTCAGGAAACGGTGGTCAGGCGTGGCGGTCACGCGGTAGCCATGGGTCGTGCGCAGGGCCAGGACGGGAGTGTTCCGGCGCGTCAGCATCACCGGGCTGGCAGTGCCGAACCCAGCCTGACGCACCCACTCCGGTCGGGCGCGCTCGTCGGTTGCCACAGCGAGCGGCTTGTTGAGGGCGTGCAGTTCGGCCAGCGACAGGAAACCCTGATCCGTCGCGACACGCGCGTCGCCGGTGAAGCAGGGGTTGGTGGCTGCCAGCTCGTAGAGATGCGGCACCGGGTTCGTGCGGTTGGCTGCATCGAGGAACAGCGCGCCCGGCTCACCGTTGTGGTGCGCGTAGGTGACGACCTTGTCGAACAGGTCACGCGCCCGCACGGTGCGCCAGGTCTTGCCGTCGCGTGGATTGACCAGCGCGAAATCGGTATCCGCTTCGACCGCCTGCATGAACGCATCGGTAATGCCGACAGAGATGTTGAAGTTGGTGATCTGACCTTCCTGCGCCTTGCAGGTGATGAATTCTTCGATGTCGGGGTGGTCCACGCGCAGCACGGCCATATTGGCCCCGCGCCGGGTTCCCCCCTGTGCCACCTCACCGAAGGCCGTGTCGTACACACGCAGGAAGCCGACCGGCCCGGTGGCAACGCCCGCGCTGGAGGCTACGGAGTCACCCTTGGGACGCAGGTTCGAAAAGGAGAAGCCGTTGCCGCCGCCGGTCTGCTGGATGAGCGCAGCATCGCGCAGTGTTTGGAAGATACCGGCGGAGTCGCGGCCCATGTCGTCGGATATAGGCAGGACGAAGCAAGCAGCAAGCTGGCCCAGGGGCGTGCCCGCCCCGGTAAAAGTAGGAGAATTTGGGAAGAAACGTAAATCGGTCAACAGCGCATAAAAGCTGTCTTCCGTGCTGTGAATGTCATACCCTTGGGCGGCGTCCGGTTCCGCAACGGCCCGGGCTACCCGCCGGAACATTCCCTCGATAGTTTCGGTGGGTTGACCGTCCAGCCCACGCCGCAGATAGCGTTTGCGCAGTACCTGCTGGCTATTCTCTGAAAGCTCCAACTCGGCGGGCGGTGTCAATGCGGGCGCAAAAGGCCGTGCTTTGTCCTGGGGCTTCATCCCTGACTCCTCTCATCCATTCTATCGTCAACGCCACAAAAAGCGGCGTAAAGCTAACACTCAATAAGGTCACCGGTACAGACGGCGGCGAATCACCTGTGGTCTGGAAGGGCTTGCTTCGGCTCTGACGGATAGCTTGTCCCGGTCGACTGGGCCAGAATTGTCGTCGGCGCGATCTCTACTTGGGCTCGGTCAGCAGCCGCTGGATTTCACGCTGCAGGGTTTCCACGTCTTCCATCGCCATGTAGACGATGGCAAAGCGGATGTAGGCCAGTGAATCCAGTTCCTTCAGCTTCTCCAGCACCAGTTGTCCGATCGCATCACTGCTCACTTCGGCCCGGCCCAGACTGAACAGGTGCTCCTCGATCTGGCTAACGATGCGCTCAATCTCGGTCATAGCGATGGGGCGTTTGGCGCAGGCGATGCGCACCCCCTGGAGCAGCTTGTGCCGGTCGAAAGGCTCGCGCCGGCCATCACGCTTCACGATCAGTAGCGCCTCCGAGATTTGCTCGTAGGTGGTGAAGCGTTTGCGGCAGGTCTGGCATTCACGCCGGCGCCGAATACTTTCACCGGTCGCGCGGGTATCGACCACGCGCGAGTCCGCCTGACCACAGTATGGGCACTGCATCGTATCACCTTTCCACTGTGCATCGAGTTGCACTGGCGCGCGCAGCCACAGACGGGGAGGGTAGAGGACGATCCGGGGTCGATCAGATGCCTCTCCTGCACACCCAGTGGGCTAGAGCAGTCAGCGGCCCTGATCCAGTCATTGCCTGATCTGTAAATGAAGCTCGTGAGCCGCGCCACAACCAGTAGTATGTCAAGTTCAGTTTAATACAAGATATTGTATTGACCAGCAGAGTATAACACACATGAGACCGGGAGTATAAGGGGATTGGCCCTTTTCGGCATAATTTTAAGGTTGAGTTATCGGGCCAAGGTTTGGGAGGTGAAAGTGGCTATGGGCGCGAGGTTGAAAAAAGCCCCTCTCCCGCAGGCCGGGAGAGGGGGTAAGGGTCACCCTATAGTGCGGTTTTAACTTTGGCGCGACCGCCGCAGGAAGGCCGGGATATCCAGGTCGTCGCGCTGGTATTCCCGCTTCGGGAACGGCAGCGTCGTCGTCGCGCCGTGGCTCTCATCAACCACGGGCGCTTGCTGCTCGTGAGCCATGTCGAAACCGGTCGCGATGACGGTGATGCGGATGCTGTCCTTGACGTTCGGGTCGATGACGGCACCGAAGATGATGTTCGCATCCGGATCGGCTGTGCGGCGGATGATCTCCGCAGCCTCGTTGACCTCGTACAGGCTCAAGTCCGGTCCACCCGTGACATTGAACAGGATGCCGCCGGCGCCCTCGATGCTCACGTCCAGCAGCGCGCTGTGGATGGCCTGTTCCGCGGCCTGCTGGGCGCGGTTGTCGCCGCTGGATTGGCCGATGGCCATCAGGGCGGAGCCGCCTTCGTTCATCACCGTCCGCACGTCCGCGAAGTCCAGGTTGATGAGGCCGGGGATCGTGATGAGTTCCGAGATGCCCTGGATGCCTTGGCGCAGCACATCGTCGGCCACCAGGAACGCCTGCTGGATGCTGGCCTTCTTGTCCACCACCTGCAGCAGCCGGTCATTCGGGATCACGATGAGCGTATCCACGCTGTCCTTGAGCCGCTTGATGCCATCATCTGCCAGCCGGCGGCGGCGTGCGCCTTCGAAGGTGAACGGCTTCGTGACAACCCCGATCGTCAGCGCGCCCGAATCCTTTGCGAGTTTGGCGATGACCGGCGCGGCGCCTGTGCCTGTGCCGCCGCCCATGCCGCACGTCACGAACACCATGTCGGTGCCCTTCATCAGGGCCTTGATCTCCTCGGCGGACTCTTGCGCGGCCTTGTCCCCGATCTCGGGATTGCCGCCCGCGCCCAACCCCTTGGTGAGCTTGTCGCCGATGCGGAGACGCTGCGGCGCATTCGCCAGCATCAGGGCCTGGGCATCCGTGTTGATTGCGATGAACTCCACGCCACGGATCCCCTGTTCGATCATGCGGTTAACCGCGTTGGAACCACCGCCGCCCACGCCAAGCACCTTGATTTGGGCCGGATTCTCAACAAAGGCCGGTTGTTGTCCTTTCGGGTTCATCTGACGCTCCTTTTACGCTATAGGGTGGTTCCTGTCGGAAACCTTCTGTACATAGTTAAGATGTCGGAATCGGCAAAATGCGCTTCAAGTAATCGAGAATGCGTTGCCAGGGCGGCGCGCCGCCCGGCGGAGTTGCCACGCGCGGCTGGCTGTCGCGGCGCAACCCCCAGAGGAGCAGTCCGACTGCCGTAGCATATTCCGGGCTGCTCAAGTCAACGACGGCCCCACCAATTCCGTTGGGCCGGCCGATGCGCACGGGCCAGGTCAGCCGGTCGTGGGCCATCTCGCCGATGCCGTCGAGCTGGGCCACCCCGCCTGTCAGGACCACGCCGGCGGGCAATAGCCCGTCATAGCCGCTGCGTTTGATCTCATCTACGATGAGGTCCAGAACTTCTTCCGCCCGGAAGTAGATGATGTCAGCCAGCGCACGCCGCTGGATGACCTGAGAACCGCCTTCACCGAAGGCGGGCCCTCAGCATCAGGTGGAACGAGGTGGGGCAGTGCGTGACCGAACTGCCGGATGAGCGATTCCGCTTTGTCATAAGGCATTCGCAGGCCGGCTGCCACGTCGCGCACAAAGTGGTCGCCGCCCACGTCCAGCACGTGTGTGTGCCAGGCTGCCGATTCGAGGAAGATTGCCATGTCGGTGGTGCCGCCACCGATGTCCACCACGGCCACGCCGGCCTGGCGTTCATCGTTAGTCAGTACGGCCTCTGCAGACGCCAGCGGCTGCAGCACGAGGTCCTCGATCTCGACGCCGTTCTCGGTAACGCAATTCGTCAGGTTCGTGATGGCGGATGTCGCGCCAGTGATGAGGCTGGCATCCACTTCCAGCCGGTAGGCGAACATGCCGATCGGATTTTGTACATCCTGATTATCATCGACTGTGTAGCTTCGCGCAACTGCGTTGATGATATCGCGATTGTGCGGCAGCGCAATATCGCGGGCCTGGTCCAGTGCACGCTGGCAATCCTCCGGCGTAATCTTGCGCCCGTTGCGGCCCAGGATTGTGACCCCCTTGCTGCCAATTGCGCCGATATGTGCGCCGGAAATGCCGACATAGGCCGCTTCGAGCGGCACGCCGGCTGCGGCTTCGGCTGCGTCAATCGCCTGGCCGATGCAGGCGGTTGCCTCGACGGTGTTGACGACGACCCCCCGGCGCAGGCCGCGCGCCGGCACCCGGCCCACACCGATGACCCGCAACGCATTGTTGTCATCGAGCTTGCCGATGAGGGCACACACTTTCGTCGTCCCCACGTCGAGGGCGCAAATCAACTCACTCACAATTCCCCCACTGCATCTGTCACCACCACAAGGCGCGTTCGTCGCTGAAGCGCAGGTCTATCACCTTGGCTTGGGTGCCGGACTGGCTGACTTGCGCGCTGGCTCCTGCGGCCACCTTTACCTTGTGGCTCATCGGCCCGGTGTCGCCCAGCCAGACCTCCCACCCTTCCGCAGACTGGTAGTAGAGCCCCTGCGGATCGCCATAGCCGAACGTCATCAACTCGGGGTGGCCGGCCTGCAGCTCGGCCAGGTGCGCCAGCACCTTCTGCCGCCATCCGTCGCTCCCCGCGAGCGCGGTGTTGGTCGTATCCACGAGAGTCAGCGGCGGCGCGGCGCCGGCCTGGGGCACAACGCCTCCGTCTGCAGCGAGCCAGACCGTTTCCTCGCCGGCCTGCCAGGCCACGAGCGGCCGCAGCTCCTTCACGTCAATCAGTATCTGGTTGGGCAGCCGCAGATGGACGTCCGCGCTGGCGATGCCGGGCATCTCCCGGAGATTCGCTTCAACTTCGGCCTGCCGCACCAGGAAGATATTGCGTCCTTCGACGCCGCTGGCATCGTAAATGGCCCGCGGGGTCAGGCGGTGTGCACCGCCGATCTGTGCGGCGCCTGACGTCACAGCCAGCGCCGGCAGTTGGAAAAACTCAACCAGGCCGTATATCACCGCCCCGAGCAGGACGAGCACGAAGCCCTGGCGCAGGATAGTGCGCAAAGGCGTGCGCCAGTCCCGCGGGGCCGCTGCCTCGCTGCCGTCGTGCAGCCGGGCGGCCATGCGAATGCCGGAGCGCACGGTCCGTCGCGCCTCCTCAGGCGGCGTTACTTGGGCGGAGAGCCGGCGGCTATTGGCCTTCTGGCTGTGCATCTGGCGACGCGAGCGCGCAGGCGGCTTCCGCCAGCTCGGTTGTGCTGGTCGGGCCGTCTGGGTGCTGGATGCGCCGGAGGATGCCTTGCTCTTCTTCTTTGCCATCTTGGCCGCCACTTTTGACCGTCTACATCGCGTCTTCGAACCGGGTGAGCGAGCGCGCCTTGTCGGCGTGGCGCTCCAGGGCCAGCTCAATCAGCCGGTCCACCAGTTCCGCATACGGAAGCCCGCTGGCCTCCCAGAGCTTCGGATACATGCTGATGCTCGTGAAGCCGGGAATCGTGTTCACTTCGTTCAGGTACAGCCTGCCGGTGTCCCGTTCCAGCAGGAAGTCCACGCGGGCCATGCCCGCGGCATCCAGCGCCAGGAAGGCCCGCACGGCCAGCGCGCGCACTTGCGCCGCAGTCTCAGCCGTCAGCGGCGCGGGAATCAACAGGTCCGACCGGCCATCGAGGTACTTGGCCTCGTAGTCGTAGAATTCCTTGCTCGGCACAATCTCGCCGGGCACGGACGCCAGCGGGTCATCGTTGCCCAGAACGCTGCACTCGATCTCGCGCGGATTGGCCACCGCCGTCTCGATGAGCAGCTTGCGGTCATAGTGCGCAGCCTCGGCCAGGCTGCGCCGCAGTCCTTCCCGGTCTGCCGCCTTGCTGATGCCGATGCTCGACCCCAGGTTGGCCGGCTTGACGAACACCGGGTAGGGCAGCTGCGCCTCAATGTCCGCAATTATGGCGTCGGGCCGCGTCTCCCAGTCCCGGCGCTTGACCGTGCAGTAGGGCACGACCGGGATGCCGTGTGCCTGAAAGAGTTGCTTGCTCACAATCTTGTCCATGCCGACGCTGCTGGCGAGCACGCCGCAGCCGACATAGGCGACCCCTGCCAGTTCCAACAGGCCCTGCACCGTCCCATCTTCGCCGAAAGGCCCATGCAGGACCGGGAAGATGACGTCGAGGGGCGGGAACGCGGCGCCCGTCGCGCCGGGCACCAGCTCTCGGCCGGCGCTCGCGGACGGCTCAGGCGGCACCGGGGTGTCAGGTGTGCCCTCCGCCAGCAGCGCGGCCCGGGCGGCGGTCAGTTGCGCCAGCGGGTTGCCCTGTGTGAGCCAGTGACCTTCGTGCGTGATGCCGATCTGCACCACCTCGTATTTCCCCGGGTCAAGCACGGCCATGACCGAGCGCGCCGAAGCGAGGGACACCTCATGCTCGCCGGATCGTCCCCCGAAAATCAGCCCCACGCGGATCTTAGATTTCATAGCAATCTTTTCCAGGGATTACCATTTTTAAGCCCTGCATATTACGAAGCGCATAAAGGCGCCGGTTGTGCGATTTTTTTGTCTCACGCAGAGGCGCAAAGGTTATCTAATCTTCTATGCGCTCTTGGCGGCTTTGCGTGAGCCGTCGTACTCGTTTCCCTACAAAGTTTCCAGCGGCGGCTGGCTCGCCCATGCGCCGATGAACAGGATTTCGGGCACGAGTTCGTGCCCAGTCACCTCATAGACCCGGCGGCGCATCAGGTTCATCAGCGCTACGACATCCGCCGCGGTCGCGCTGCTCGTGTTGATGATGAAATTCGCATGGCGGGGCGAAACCTGCGCGCCGCCGATGACATGGCCTTTCAGCCCCACTGATTCGACCAGCCGCCCCGCATAATCGCCAGGCGGGTTGCGAAAGATGCTGCCGGCGCTCGGCTCGACCGGCTGGCTGGCACGGCGCCGGGCCAGGTAGCCATCCGCACGGGCGGCCATCTCCACAGTGTCGCCCGAGGTCAGGCTGAACGCAGCGGACAAGACGACCGGGGCCGGCGCAAGGGCGTCGCTCTCGGCCAGTTGCCGCTTGAGCAGGCTGCTGCGGTAAGTGTACGCCAGCGTCTCGCAAGTCAGCCGTTCCGTCCCCTGGCCGGGGTAGTGCACCTCCGCCCACGCTAGGTTTGCAGCGGTGTCGCTGCCGTGCGCGCCCGCATTCCCGATGACCGCGCCGCCGACCGTCCCAGGCACGCTGACGGCCCATTCCAGCCCGCTCAGCCCATTGCGGATGGCCCAGCGGGCGAGCCCTGCCAGCAGCACGCCGGAATCAGCGACGAGGACAATCGCGCCGTCCCCTGCGGTTCTCGAGGAGCTCGCATCTGAGGATACGAGCTCCGTTTGCGAGCGGTCCGCATCTGAGGATGCGGACTCCACAACATCTACAACGTCCGCAGCGGGCTGAACGCCGTGGCCGCGCGCCTGGTTGGCGATGACGAGCCCGCGTATGCCCTCATCCGCCACCAGGACGTTGCTGCCGCCGCCGAGGACGGTCACGGCCAAGCCGTTCGCCAGCCCCGCGTCAGCCAGCGCGGCCAGTTGTGCAGTGCTCGTCGCGACCGCGTACCACTCTGCCGGGCCGCCGATGCGGAAGGTCGTGTGGCGGGCGAGCGGTTCCGCGCGTCGCAACTCGACGCCTGTGCGTTCCGCTGCGGCCGCCAGCGCGCTCACCCCCGTTTCTCCCGCTCGCGCAGCCGGTCGAGCAACAGTTGGCCGGCCAGGTTGCCATCCCCCGCGCTCATGGTGATGACGATGTCGTCCGGTTCGACCTCGGCCAGCAGGCGGTCGACCGCAGCGTCGATGCCTCCGACGTAGGCCGCGCCCTCGTGCTTGACGGTCTCGAGCAGGAGCCGGCTGTGCATCCCCAGGTCGATTTTTTCGCGCGCCGGGTAGATATCCAGGAACAGCACCCGGTCCGCGTCATCGAAGCTGTGTGCGTAGTCGCGCAGCAGGGCCTTCGTCCGGCTGAAGGTGTGCGGCTGGAATACGGCCCAGATGCGCCGCGTGGCATAGCGCAGCCGCGCGGCCGACAGGGTCGCCGCGACTTCGGTTGGGTGATGGGCATAGTCGTCGATGACCGTCACGCCATCTGCCTCGCCCACCAGCTCGAAGCGCCGCCCCGCGCCCCGGAAGTCGCGCAGCATGATGGCCGCGCGGGCCGGTGGGATGCGGTGCCAGTTCGCCGCGGCCAGCGCGGCGAGCGCGTTACGCACGTTATGGCGGCCCGGCACGGACAGGCTCAGATGGGCCACCGGCGTGCCTGCGTGCCACGCTTCCGCATCGAATCCGCCGCGCTCGTTCGGCGCGAGGTCGCGCGCCTGCCAGTCGGCGCCGTCGGCCAGGCCGTAGGTCTCGACCGCCACGCCCGGCTGCAGCGCGTCGCGCAGCGCCAGCGCGCCCGCGTCATCCGCGCACACGATGAGCAGGCCGTGCGCAGGGAGCTGGGCGACGTACCTGCGGAACGCATCGGCGAAGCTCGCCGGGGTGGGGTAGCAATCGACGTGATCCCAGTCCACGTTGGTGACGATGCCGATTTCCAGACGCAGCCCCAGGAACATGCCGTCATATTCGTCCGCTTCGATGACGAAGGGGCCCTCGCCCGCGCGGGCGGCGACGGTCGCGGACATCATCGTGCCTTCCGCCGGGCCGACGGCAATCCGTCCGCCGACGATGAAGCTGGGGTCCATGCCCGCGCGCAGCAGCACAATCGCAACCATGCTGGTCGTCGTCGTCTTGCCGTGGCTGCCTGCTACGCCGATGCCGTGATGCCCTTCGATGAGCGGGCCGAGGAAGTCCGACCGCTTGACAATCGGGATGCCCGCGGCGCGCGCCGCAATAATCTCGGGGTTATTCTCCGGCACGGCGGACGAGACCAGCACCAGGTCGGCGCCGGCAATATGCTCGGCCTGATGGCCGCGGTACACGGTGACGCCGCGACCGGCCAGCTCATCGGTCGCTTCGTTGGGCCGCTGGTCCGAGCCGGTCACTGTGAAGCCGCGCTGGAGCAAGAACCCGGCGATGGCCGACAGGCCGGTGCCGCCGATGCCGACCATGTGGATGTGAAAGGCAGCCCGGGCCTCGGGCGCGCTGTTCAGGCGCGCGACCCAGGCGGGGATATCGGCGTCCCCTGCAGGTGTGCGGTCAGGCCGGTTGGCGTCGGACATCGGTACGCTCATTTCCAGAACCTTGCCAGAATCAACAGAATCGCCAACCCTATCAAGTACTGCCACGTGAACACCGAAGGCGGCAGAAACCGGATAATCGTCTGGTGCAGTGGCGAGAACTCTGCGCTGCGCGCCAGAAGCGGGTAGCTGGCTGAATGCAGATAATACCACAGGCTACCGACGAACAAGTAACCGTTGAGTATGCCGCTGCCCAGGTCGAAGGGGACCTTGCCGCGTTTGCCCCGGTACACGAGCGTATCGCCTTCGTAGGCGATATAGGCAATCACGATCAGAAAGCCGCAATAAATCAGGATGCGCGCGGTCAGTTGGGAGGCTGCATCAGGACCGGCGAAGTAGGCGAGCACCTGATTGACACGCGGCTGGTAGCGCTCCTCGATGAATTCGGTGACGAACAGGGCGATGAGCAGCATTGCCGTGACGCCCAGTTCGCGCGGGTAGCCGCGAATCACGCCGATGATGGCGAACATGATCCAAACCGCAATGAAGGCGACCTCAAGATAGCCCATGACCTTACCCTCGCCTCTCGCTGCGATTGCCCAGCCGGGTCGCCAGCAGCACGAACAGCGCAATAATTACCGCAAAGAGAAGGGCCAGCGTGCCCTGGTCGGCCATCGCGTTCAGCCCGGCCAGGATGCGCGCCCACAGCAGACTGAGGAAAGACGCCTCTGCGGGCACGGCGGCGGACGCGGGCGTGGCGAAGCTTGCTCCGAACAGCGCCGCGGGCAGCGCCAGTTGCAGCGGCGCATCCGGCAGCAGCACGCGGATGACGAACGCGGTCAGGACGTAGCCGATGCCCAGGCCCAGGAACAGACCGAGCGCCGACTGGCGGGAGCGCAGGAATTTCAGCATCCCCAGCAGGAAGGCGGCGGCGATCAGGATGACCAGGACCAGAATCATGCCGGGACCACTGGCGAGACCGGTGTCGCTGACGCTGACGAGCGGGGTGACGCTGCCGACCCGCTCGAAGGCGGCTTCCAGGGCTGCAGTCCGGTCGTCTGCAGCCAGGGCTTGCAGCCCGCCGGCAAAGACGAAGCGCACCGCGAAGTTCAGCCCGTTGATCAGCGTCGCGATAAGCCCGGCGGCCCGGCTGAGCGCCAGCAGCCCCAGCAGGAGGAAGGCGGCGGTGAACAGCATGGACTTGGTGCCGCGCTGATATCCCAGCACGCCGAAAAGCGCCATCACAGTCGCCAGGATGATGAGCGTTGACATGTCTAGGTCCCTGCCAGTTCCGCCAGTACTTGCGCGATATTGTACGCGGCATCCGGCTGTGCCAGCCGTGCCGCGGCTAGTGCCATGCCTTGCAGCTCGCCTGGAGCGTCCAGCAACTCGAGGATCGTCGGCGCCAGGCGAGCTGACAAGTCGGAGTCCACGATCACGATTGCCGCACCGTGATCGGCCAGATATGCGGCATTGGCGCCCTGGTGCTGCCCGGCGTACGGGTAGGGCACCAGGATGCTCGGCAGGCCGCGGGCCGGGAATTCCCCCAGCACGGATGCCCCAGCGCGGGCGACCACAAGGTCGGCCGCGGCTAGGGCCTGCACCATTTCCTCGTGCAGGTAAGGATAGGGATGGTAGCGCGCATACAGGCCGGGCAGCAGGCTGCCCGCGAGGCCTTGCGTCGCTTGTTCGACCTCCGGCCAGTCAAGCTGGCCGCTCACATGCACCACCTGGCAGTGTGGCAGCAGCGCCGGCAGTGCGGCTGTTACGGCCCGGTTGATGCTGCGCGCGCCCCGGCTCCCGCCGAACACGAGCAGCACCGGCAGTTCAGGATGAAGGCCCAGGGCCTGCCGCGCCGCTGGTTTCTCCGCAGCGAGCAGTTCCGGCCGGACGGGATAGCCCGTCACCACGGCCTTGCCCGGAAAATAGCGGGCGACCTCCGGAAACGACACTGCCACTTTGCGCGCAAACCGGCTGGTCAGCGCGATGGCCCGGCCCGGCGTCAGGTCGGGCAGGTAGATGAGCAGCGGCACGCGGCTGCGCGCGGCGGCCCAGGCCACTGGTGCGGCAACATAGCCGCCGGTCATGAAGACCACATCGGGTCGAAATTCATGGATGATGCGGCCGCATTGCCGCGTGCCCTTCACCATGCGCCCGAGGTTCGCGGCGGCCGTCCACACGGCGCGGCCGCGCACCTGGCCCGTCGCAATCGCGCTGAACGGCAGGCCGGCTCGTGCGGCCAGCGTTTCCTCGACTCCGCCCGCTTCACCGACATAGCGGAACTCGAGGCCCCCGTCAGCGGCGCGTGGTGCGGGCGCGGGAGGTGCTGGCAGCGTTGCGGCGCGTGGCGGTGTTGCTGCCGCGTCCTCCGACCGCCCGGGTGGTCTGCTTGCGGACGGTGCTGCCGCGGCGGGCAGTGCGCTCCTTGCGGGTTTTGGTCCCGCTTGCAGCGCGCTCACCACGGCGAGGACGGGGTAGACGTGGCCGCCAGTCCCCCCACCCGATAGCAAAATGCGCATAGGTAGCCTTCTTTTCGGTCGCGGCGCGCGAGATGCTGAGCAGCAGGCCCGCCGCGGCCATAGACGACAACAGAGATGAGCCGCCATAGCTCATAAAGGGCAGCGGCTGGCCGGTCGGTGGAATCAACGTCAGCGAAGTGCCGATGTGAATTGCGGCCTGGATGGTAATCCAGGCAGTCAGGCCGATGGCCGTCAGGCTGCCGAACCGGTCCGGCGCATTGAGTGCCACACCGAGCGCACGATAGCCGAATGCCGCATAGAGCGCGACGACCAGGAATGTCCCGATAATCGGCAGGTCGGCGCCGATGTTGGCGAACAGGTAGTCGCTCCACAGGCCGGGCACGGACGCCTTGGCCTGCCAGATACTCGGGTCGGCCACGCTGCCGCGGCCTTCGCGTAGCATCCAGGTCAGCCGGAGCAACTGGTCCGGCGCTTCGGTCGGGTTGAACCAGACGTTGTACCAGCCAGTGATGCGGTCCCAGGCGTAGCCCGCCTTGTACATGGCAAACAGCAGGAAGGGTGTGCCCACCAGCAAGAGCAGGAAGAGCTGGCCCGGGTGTCCGCCGCCGACGAAGAAGATGGTCAGGCCGATAGCCAGGACGATGATGGTGACGCTGAAGCTCTTCTCAGCGACGATCAAGCCGGCGACCAATCCCATGATGATGAGGAACGGCAGCATGCCGTCGGTCAGGCTCCCCATTCGCTTGCTGTGCGCGGCGACCCAGGCCGCCACATAGACGACGACCGCCAGCTTTGCCAGCTCGCTCGGCTGGAACCGGCCGTTGAACAGCGTGCGGCCGGCGCCAAAGGTTTCGTCGCCGACGAACAGCACGGTAACCAGCAGCACGATGTTGAGCAGCATAAAGGGCAGGGCTATGCGCTGCCAGATGCGATATGGAACCAGCGTCATGCCGGTGCAGACGACCACTCCCAGCACCACCCAGAGCGCCTGGCGGACGAAATAATACGTCCCGCGGAACATATAGCTGGCGCTGAGCACCATGACCAGTCCCAACAGCAGGAAGGTCGCAATGATCGCGATGAGCGGAATGTCGACCGAGGAGGTGACAGCCTGCGTCGTGCTGCCGCGGCGTCTCCGCGTAGTTTCGCCTGTCCGGCCGGTCAGTTCAGCACTCATGGCAGGGCCTCCACCAGGGCACGGAAGTGTTCTCCCCGCGCCGCAAAATCGCCGTAAGCGTCGAAGCTCGTGCCGCCCGGCGCGAGCAGGACCACATCGCCGGGTCGGGCCGCGCGGTGCGCCGCGGCTACTGCAGCCGGCAGGTCAGGATGCGCCGAAACGGGTATGGGCGCTGCATCCGTCGACCGCACATAGTCGGCCAGTGCGGTCTGGATCAGCCCGGCTGCTTCACCGAAGAGCACGACCGCACGTACGCGTGGCCGGCCCGCGGCGTCCCGTGCGTGGACTTCCGCCGCAACCGACTCCCAGGGCAAGTGCTTGTCGCGGCCGCCCAGGAGCAGGACAATCGGCTCTCTGAACGAGTGCAGCGCGGCCATGGTGCGCTCCGGTGCGGTGGCGATGGAGTCATTGACCCAAGTGACGCCGTCGCACTGGCGGACAATCTCCAGCCGGTGTGCGACGCCGCCGAAGGTGGTCGCGACCGTGGCCATTGCTGCGGTGCTCGCGCCGGCGGCGCCGGCCAGGCAGCAGGCCGCGAGGATGTTCGCCAGGTTGTGCCTTCCTCGTAGCCGCACATCGCTGACCCGGCAGACGGTCACATCGTCCAGGCCCGGCCTGCGCCAGACCAGGCGCTCGGCCGCGCCCGTGCCGGCCAGAAAAGCGCCTGCTTCCAGTTCCCCGGTCAGGCTGAAGCCCAGGCGCGTGGCCTGGAGCGGGAAATACACTTCCGGCTGGCCTTCGCCCGCGGGAATCTCGCAGCGCCCGCTGCGCAGCCATGCGCCGGTGTAGGCGTCGTCTGCACCCAGCACGCAGGTATCCCCGCGGTCCTGGAAGCGCAGGATATTGGCTTTGGCCGCGGCGTAGTGGGCCATGGACGGGTGGCGATCCAGGTGGTTGGGCGTGATGTTCAGCAGCGCGGCCATGGCCGGGCTGCGGTCGAACAATTCGAGCTGGAAGCTGGACAGCTCCATCACGACTTTGTCGCCTGAGCCGATTTGGTCCAGCCGGTCAATCAGCGGCGTGCCAATATTGCCGCCCACGTGTGTCGCCAGCCCTGCAGCCTGGAGCATCAGGCCGGTCAGGGTGGTCGTCGTTGTCTTGCCCGCAGAGCCCGTGATGCCGATGACCGGCGCGGGGCAGTGGCGCAGGGTCAGCGCGCCGTCGTTGCTCAGCGGGATGCTGCGGCGCACTGCCTCCTGCACGAGCGGGATGGCCGGCGAAACGCCGCCGCTCAGGCACAGCAGGTCGGCCTCCGCGAGCAGGTCGAACGGGTGGTCGCCCAGGACGAAGCGCACGCGGCCGCCGCCGGCCTCCGCAGCGAATTGCGCCAGGTCACGACATGCCTCCGCGAGCTGGGCCTCGGTCCGCAGGTCGCTCAACGTCACATGCGCGCCGCGGCGCAGCAGGAAGCGGGCCAGCGCCGTGCCCTGCCGCGCCATCCCGAGGATGACGACCCGCAGGCCGGTGTAGCCTTGTCCATTGCTGCGTCTGCCGATGCTCAAGAGGCTCTCCCGTTAGTAGTGGGCACTTCAGTGCCCTCCCGGCGCTTGGCGCTGAAGCGCCTACTGCGAACCTTCATCTTGCCGTTAACGGCGTGCCCGGCCAGCAGGCCTGAAACTCCCGGCTCAGGGACTCGGCCCACCGGGCTGCCTCTGCCGCCGGAAGCGACCAATGGCGATAGTGGATGGTGACGGCCGCACCCTGCTCGATCAGTGTGCCGTCCGGCTCGACGGTCAGGGGCAGCGGCTCCAGCTCGACCAGCAGCGCATGCACACGCGTCTGTCCCTTGCCGCGCGGGCGGCCTGTAAAGACGGAAAGGGCTTTGGCAATCGGCAGGAGCGCCCGATAGACCAACTGCACTGCGGTGGAATGGTCATCCTGCTCAAGCGCCGCATCCAGATCGGTCTGCAAGGGTCGCAACGCCCGCAGGATGAAGCCGGCCACTGTGAGCGCGCGCGATTGTACGATGCGTGCCGGCGCCTGGTGCGCCGCCTGCGCACGATGCGCGGGCGGCAGCACGGCCCGAAACTGGATGGCCCTTTCACCTGGCGGCGTTCCGAACACGACGACTCCCTTTATCTACAGCAGCGCGAGCGCGATACCTGTCATGCCTGCCAGAATCGAAATCAGAAAGAAACGCCAGACAATGTGCGTCTCAGACCAGCCCAAGAGCTCGAAATGGTGATGGAGGGGGGCCATCTTGAAGATGCGCTTGCCCACACCCGTGCGCTTCTTGGTCCACTTGAAGAAGCTGACCTGCAGGACATCCGACGCGGCCATGGCGACGAACACGATCCCGACGATGGGCAGGAGCAGCCACTGGCCGGTCATCAGCGCGACGACGGCCAGCGTTGCGCCGAGCGCCAGCGCGCCCGTGTCGCCCATGAAAAGCTGCGCCGGGTGCGAGTTGTACCAGAGAAACGCGAACAGTGCGCCGACCATCGTGAAGCAGAACGAACTCAGCGGGTACTGCCCCTGCAGGTTGGCGATGATGCCGTACGCGGCAAAGGCCACCGCGACGGTAGAGCCGGCCAGCCCGTCCAGGCCGTCCGTCAGGTTGACGGCATTGGTCATGGCGACGATGACGAACGTCGCAATCGGGATGTAAACCAGCCCCAGGTTGAGCCGTTGGGCGATGCCGGGAATCGCCATGCTGTGAATGTCCAGAAAGAAATAGATGCCCAGGCTGGCGACCAGCGCCAGGATCGTCTGGTAGGAGGCTTTCACCCGCGCAATAAAGCCCTGTGCATCGTCGCGACGGCCGGTGATGCCCTTCCAGTCATCGCGTGCACCCAGCACGGCGAACGACAGCAACGTCAGCAGCGGCAGGAGCATGGACTTGCCGATGAGGGGGCTGCCCTCCGCAAAGTTGAAGATGCGCAGGATGGCCTTGCCCCATTCGACGCCGCTCAGGAAGTTCGCCAGGTTCAGCACGACCGTGATCAGGAACACGGGCACCAGGAACAGCACCCCGCCCATCGTGGGCGTGCCCATCTTGGTCTGGTGGCTGTTGGGCCCTTCGATGCGAATCCGCTTGCCCACGCCCTTGCGCCGCAGCAGGTTTATCAACGGCTGCCCCCAAATGACAGACAGCAGAAATGAAACGGTCGCCAGGGCGAGCGCGAACGGCATCGGTGCTTGTTCGATCATGCGGATTCCGCTCCTCGGCTGGGGGGCCGCGCCAGCGCGTCGACGATTTTTTCCATGCCGCCCACGCGCGAGCCCTTAACCAGCACTACATCGCCCTCCCGGATGAGGCCCTGCAGGACCGCGATGGCGTCGTGGTTATTCTCGACCGGATGCACGTCGGCGGGGCGCATGCCGATCGCGAGAGCCTCTTCCGCGATGAGCCGGGCGCGCGGGCCGACCGTCACAAGCTTGCTGACGACCTGGGCCGCGCGTCCACCGACCCGCCGGTGACCCGCCTCCTCGTACGCGCCCAGCTCGTACATATCGCCCAGCACGGCAATGGCACGGTGCGATGCGTTGGCGATTTCTTCGAGCAGGTTCAGCGCGGCCAGCATCGAGTCCGGGCTGGCGTTGTATGTGTCATCGATGAGCGTGGTGTCGCGCAGCCCGCGCGCCACGACCAGCCGCAACTGCCCGCGCACGTCCTGCAGGCCCTCAATGATTTCGGCCCAACTCAGTCCGTCGGCCAGCCCGACCGACGCGGCCCGCAGCGCGGTATGGACGCTGTGGCGTCCCAGCATGGGCAGCCTGATGTGCAGCACCTCATTCCCGTAGTGGAACCGGAAGCGCAGCCCCTCCAGCCCCTGGCTGCTGATTTCGTCGGCCCACAGGTGGCTCTCCGGGTTCAGCCCGTAGGTAAAGACGCGCGCTCGTGTCAGGCCGGACATCGCCAGCACGAGCGGGTCATCCGCGTTCAGGATGGCAACTCCGCCCTCATCTCCCGGCGGGAGAGCCTGCGGCAACTCCGACTTGGCCGCGGCAATCCGTTCGATGCTGCCGAGACGCTCGGCGTGCGTCGGTCCCACATTCGTCACCACGCCGATGCGCGGGTGCGCCAGCGCACACAGGCGGGCGATTTCGCCCAGCGTATACATGCCCATCTCAAGGACCACGCGCTGATGCTCCGGCTCGAGCTGGAGCAGGGTCAGCGGCAGGCCGATCTCGTTGTTGAGATTGCCCTGGCTGCGGAGGGTGACGTACCGCTGGGCCAGCACGTTGGCAACAATCTCTTTCGTCGTGGTCTTGCCGACGCTGCCGGTGATGGCGACTGCGTCTGCGGGCATCTCCGTGCGCCAGGCGTGGGCGGCGGCCTGGAGACCCGCCAGGCTGTCCGGTACGATGAACACCCACGGGCCCGTCTCGCCGCTGACCGAGCCGTCGGGCAGGACGAAGCGCGCCTGGGGATACAGCTCGCGGGCGTGTGGCTCGGCCAGGCCTGCCAGCGCCCCGCGCGTGAAGGCATCGCCCAGGTAGAGGTGGCCGTCCGTGTGTTCCCCGCGCAGCGCGATGAACAGGCTGCCCGGCTCCGCTGTGCGTGAGTCAATCACGACGCTGCTGAAGGGCTGCGCTGCCTCCGGCCCCAGGGCGGCGGGTTCGGTGCCTGTGAGTGCCCGCCAGAAATGGCCCGCAGTAATCATCTCGCGTATCCTGACCTGTCGTTTGGGCACTGCCGTGCCCCTGGGCGCTGAAGCGCCGGCCATGGACTCTGTTACGGCATCCGGTCGTCGGGCTGCAGCTTCAGAACGTTGACCGCGTCCTGCGCCACCTGGCTGAATACCGGCAGGGCGACCTGCTCAGCCCAGCGGGAGGTCTTCGGCTCCGAGAGCTTGACGAGCACGACAAGCTGCGGGTCGGCCGCCGGGAAGAAGCCCACAAAGCTGGTGATCGTCAGTTCGTCGTTGTAGCCGCCCTCTTCGGGAATCTGGGCAGTGCCCGTCTTGCCGGCCACGCGGAACCCCGGCACGAGAGTCGGGCCGGACGCGTAGCTCTCGATGGTGAAGACCATCATCTCGGTCAACTTGCGGGCGGTTTCCGGTTTAATGGCCCGGCCCAGCGTGCGCGGCGGGACGTTGTACACCTCGCCGTTGTACACCAGGCTCTGGACGATTTGCGGCTGCATGACGGTTCCGCCATTGGCAATCGCGGCGATGGCGTTGACTACCTGCAGCGGCGTCGCGCTGATGCCCTGGCCGAACGAGTTGGCCGCCTGATCGAACCGGCTCCAGTATTTGGTGCCCACCCACTTGACGATGCCGGCGTTCTCCGGTCCGGCGTCGATCTCGGTGTACTGGCCGAAGCGAAACTGACGCAGGTAGCGGTAGAAGGTCTCGGAGCCCATCCGCAGACAGATATTGGCGGTGACGACATTGATCGAACTGGCCAATGCCTGCCGGGCCGTCACGACCCCGTACGATTTCTTTTCGGCGTTCTCGATGGTTTCATTGTCGAGTATCAGCGTCCCGGTGTCCTCGAATAACTCCTCGGAGGTCAGTTTGTCCGAGTCCAGGCCCGCAGCAAAGGTGATCGGCTTGAAGACCGAGCCGGGCTCATAGGCCTGGCTGATGGCCGAGTTTGCCCATTCGCCGTTGGTGAACTCCGTGTAACGATTTGGGTCATACGTCGGCCAGCTTGCCATCGCCAGGATGGCGCCGGTCTGCGGCTGCATGATGATGATGGTGCCATCTTTGGCTTTGTACTTGGCCAGGGCCTCGGTCAGTCGCTTTTCGACCATATACTGGAGTGCGGCATCCACATGCAGCACCAGGTCGCGGCCGCCGGGCGAGGGCAGATAGGTGCTCCAGGCCTCGGGTAGCGGCTGGGCTGTGCCCGGCAGGCGCGCATTCGGCCACTCGTTGCCCGTGCGCAGCCAGTCGTCATAGTAGGCTTCGACGCCCGCGTGGCCCTCCTGGTCGCGATCTACGAATCCTAACAGGTGCGCGGCCAATGAGCCGTGCAGGTAGACGCGCTGGCGCTTGCCGTCGCACCAGATCCACTCGGGCAAGCCCAGGTCATGGTCCGCCGTGTGGCACTGTTCTGCGCTGACATTCTTGGCAACGACGGCGACCGTACCCTTGCCCTGCACCGAGTTGATGAGTGTGTCTGCCGGCACGCCCAGGATGTCCGCATAGCGGGGCAGGTTGGCCGGGTCGCTCTTGGTGCTGCGGAAGCGGTCCGGGTTGGCGTAAATCTCCCAGGCGAAATCATCCATCGCCAACAGCAGACCATTCGTATCGATGATGCGCCCGCGCGAATCGTCGAGCGTCTTCACCTCCACGCGCTCGGGACGCATGGCCATGCCCACAACCTGTGAGAGAATTAGTTGGGTGATGACGACGAGGCCGAACAGCACAAATAGCAGCACGAGAAAGCGGAGCCGCACTGCCAGCATACGTTTGTCATCGGTCGCCGGCCGCGCAGCAGCTTGACGGGCGGTAGTCTCGCCGTCGAGCGCGGTCTCTTCGTCGTCAAACCGCTGCCAGGTCTTGCGCCTTGCCATCAGCCACCGTCCCTAATGGGATGGCGCGCTGGCGGCCAGCGCCTCGTTCGTGGCGGTTGGCGGCTGCACGCGGATGACTGCGGTGGGCACGGCGTAGCCGCCGGCTTCCGCCTGGGCCTCGATGTAGCTCGGCGTGTTCCAGCGGGCCCATTGGCGCGTCAGCTCGATGTTGCCCTGCTCAAGCACCTCTGCCTGCTCGTTCAGGCCGATGATCTCGCGGTGCAGGTCAGAGAGCCGGCTCATCTGGAAGAAATAGAGACAGCCGACGGCACAGAGTAACGCCATGATTGAAATGTAGCGCAACAAAGCGGAGCTTGCGCCGGTCAGCAGGCCGCGCCGCCAGCCGACCAGCCGTCCGGGGGCGGCTGGGGGTGTTGTGGTGATACGCTGCAACATAAGCTCTCCTCATCCACTCGTAACTCGCTCTGCTATACGTAACTTCGCACTTCGACTGCGAGGGTTCTCTGCCACTTCTGCCTCGCCCGGCTGAATCGGCTTGCGAGTGATGGCACGCAGTGTTGCAAGATGCCCACACGTGCACACCCCACGGGCCAGCCGCGCCGGCCGCAGCCCTTCATCATTCAGGTCACAGATACAATCCCGCGTCTCACGCTGGAAAAAGTGCTTGACGATTCGGTCTTCCAGCGAGTGAAATGCAATGACGGCCAGCCGGCCGCCGGGCGCCAACAGCTCGACCGCCTGAGGGAGGACCGCTTCGAGCGCCCCCAGCTCATCATTTACCGCAATGCGCAGCGCCTGAAAGGTGCGCGTGGCCGGGTGCAGGCGCTGGCCCCGCTGGCCTCCGAGCGCCCGGCTCACCACGTCCGCGAGCTGCTGCGTGGTGTGCAGCGGGCGGGCCTCGGTGATGGCCCGGGCAATCCGGCGCGACCGCGGCTCCTCGCCGTATTGGAAAATCAGGTCGGCCAGTTCCTCTTGCGGCCAGTTGTTAACGATCTCTGCTGCCGTCAGGTCGGCCTGTGGATCCATCCGCATATCCAGTGGCCCGGCGGCCAGGAAGCTGAAGCCGCGCTCTCCCTCGGCTAACTGGAAGGAAGAGATGCCCAGATCGAGCAGAATCGCCTGGACGCCCGTGAAGCCCGCCTCCTGCGCGACCTGAGCGAGATGCCGGAAGCTCGACTGGCGCAGGATGACCCGCGCCCCGTACTGCGCGAGCCGGTCACGACCTCGGGCGATGGCGGCCGGGTCTGCATCCAGCCCAAGCAAGCGGCCATGCGGCGGCGTCGCTGCCAGGATGGCGGCGGCATGGCCCGCGCCGCCGAGCGTGCAATCGATGGCTCCTGCGCCGGGCGCCAGTGCCAGGCCGTTCAGCGTCTCTGTCAGGAGCACGGGCACATGGCCGGCGGAGCTATTCATGGCGCGGCGGGCTACATGCGCACGCCAAGCTCACGCAGCCTGGCGAGGTCGTCCTGCTGCTGCCGGTACTCGTCCACCAGCCGCCCGTAGGTCTGGAGCCACTCGTCCGGGTTCCAGATTTCGATGTGATCCCGGTTGCCGATGACGATAGCCTCCGTGCCCAGCTTGGCGTGGCGGCGGAGAACGGGCGGGACGATGACCCGGCCCTGCTTGTCCAACTCGGTTTCGTTCGCTGCGGCCATGAGCAGGGTGGCGAAATAGACTGCGTTGCCGGCCTGCTCGTCGACCTGTCGCTCCATGGCCTCGAATGTGGCCTTCGGATAGACGTTAATCTGGCCGAGCGTGCCGCGGCCGATGACGATGGCCGTGCCGAGTTCATCCCGGAATTTGATCGGGATCATCAGGCGGCCTTTGTCGTCAATCGTATGCTCGTATTCACCGCGAAACATGCTCAGCGACTCCAATTATGGGCTGGTTGGGCTATGGATACACGAATTTGGGCATAATCTCCAAAAATATCCACTATTTACCACGTAGGCATTGTAAGGGATGTCGCGTATATATGCAAGCTTTTGGGGGGCCAGTTATCCCAAGTTATCACAACTTTAAGGTTGGGATTTGGGTATGCCGAATTGCCCAGGATCAGCAGCATGATCGCGCTGGTGAAAATCCACAAATTAACTACTTGACAAGGGAGAAGTTCGGTGATAGTATTAGCGATTGCTGTCTGCGGGCCAGCACTCTGATAACTTGCTAAATTATCGCTATAACCCCCTTCGCTCTCGGCGATCGAGAATGAACCAAGTCACGGTGACTTGGCGTTTTTGCTTTCTAAAAGGAGTGAACGCTTCATGACGCATCTCTGGAATGGTGGCAGCACTGCCCCGCGTAAGTCGTACGCTCGCATTCGCGACGTCTACGAACTGCCGCGTCTGATTGAGGTGCAGTTGGACTCGTTCCGCTGGTTCCAATCTGAGGGTTTGCAGGAGCTCTTTGAGGAGATTTCTCCCATCGTCAGCTTCAACAAGAACCTGGAGCTCCACTTTGGCTCGACGCCGATTAAGGAGCCGCCTAAGACTAAGGACGAAGAAGCAGATGTGGACGGGTTCTGGTTCGGGGAACCCAAGTATACCGAACCGGAATGCCGGGATCGTGACATGACGTTTGCCGCACCCCTGTGGGTGCGGGTGAGGTTGGTCAACCGTGAGACGGGCGAGCTGAGCAAGCAAAGCGTTTTCATGGGCGATTTCCCCTTGATGACGGAGAACGGCACTTTCATTATTAATGGGGCCGAGCGCGTAGTGGTCAGCCAGTTGATTCGCTCGCCCGGCGTGTACTTTACGGTAGAAGAAGATCGCGTCACCGACCGGCGCCTGTGCTATGCCAAGCTCATCCCCAACCGCGGCGCCTGGCTGGAATTCGAGACCTCGAAGCGTGACATCATCTCGGTTAAGGTGGATCGCAAGCGCAAGCTGCCGGTCACCGTGCTGCTGCGCGCCATTGGCTATGGTTCCGATGAGGAAATCCTCGAACTGTTCTCTGAAGTTGATAACAATCCTGAGCACGCCTATATGGCGACGACCCTGGAGCGTGACCCGACGCGCATCGCCAACCGGAGCGATTCCGCGAAAGGCATTGATGGGGCCCTGCTCGAGTTCTATAAGAAGCTGCGCCCCGGCGACCCGCCGACCCTGGATAACGCGCGCAACTTCATGCAAAACCTGGTCTTCGCTCCGCGACGTTACGACCTGGGCAAGGTGGGCCGTTACAAGCTCAACCGCCGCCTGGAACTAGGTGTGCCGCTGAGCCATCGCACCCTGACGAATGAAGACCTGGCCGCGGTGCTGCGCCGCATGATCCAGATCAACAATGGCATCGAGGGTGAGGATGACATCGACCATCTGGGCAACCGCCGCGTCAAGACCGTCGGCGAGCTGATCCAGAACCAGTTGCGCGTGGGTCTGCTGCGCATGGAGCGGGTCGTGCGCGAGCGCATGTCCATCCGCGATTCCGAGCAGACCACGCCGCTCTCGCTCATCAACATCCGGCCGGTCGTTGCGGCCATCCGGGAGTTCTTCGGCGGCTCGGGGCGGCGCAGTTTCCGGAAATCCAGAGCGATGTCGAACGCGCCGGCGAACACGACCGCCTGCATGATAGGCCCGTTCGTAAAGACCATGAATACCAAAATCCAGCGCAGAAACTTGGGAACCTGGTGTTTCTCGCCGTAAAAGAATACGACCGACAATCCCTGCAGCATCAGCAGCATGCTGCACGCCACCTGCAGATTCAGCCCGGCAGTGGCGACCATCTCCCATTCCCGGCTCTTGCCCCAGTACAGCAGAAGCACCGAAACAATAAAGGCATACAGGATTTTCGGCGAGAAGCTCCATTGGGTGAACTTCGGGAAGGCGTCGATGCGGTGGCCCAGTTTCCGCAGGACCGCCCGGGCCACGATAAAGTTCAGGTAAGTGTCGACAACGGAGGCCATGGCGAAGGCCGCCGGGAAAATCAGCTTCATCATCGCCAGCACGTTGTTGAGGTTTTCGGTCACCTTGGCCAAATCCTCTTCCTTCAGCCCGAAGGTGCGGTAAATGCTCACAGCCTGCTCCACCGCCCGGCTCATGGCTTCGGAATGGTCG
>CAZTMA010000003.1:68553-95815 GCA_964614645.1 uncultured Anaerolineales bacterium | reverse complement strand
GCAAGATCGAGCCGGAGCCTGCACGGCCGCAGTACATCATCAATGAGCCGGGCGTGGGCTACCGGCTGCGCTCAGCCTGAGCGTCTCTCCGCCACAGGCTGCCTCTTGATACTTTCTTGACGTTTCCTCCTGGTCTCTTGTCACTCCTTTGATGCTTTCCCGGCCTATAATTCCTGCTGCAAGGGCGTACCGCGCGCGCTTCTCAGGCTGTGCAGACGGTGCGCTCATTGATTTGGGAGAGGCATCGATGCAAATACTGGAGATCGCTCAAGAAGAACATCCCGGCATCGTCCGGCGCGATACAGAGTACCGGCCCGCCCGTTCCTGGCGCACATGGCTGATCGGCCGGCCGCTGGCGACTGCTGAGGCCCCGCACCAGGCGATCAACAAGGTCGTCGGCCTGGCCGTCTTCTCATCCGACCCGATGTCGTCCGTCGCCTACGCACCGCAGGAGCTGATGCTCATCCTGGCGTTGGCAGGCACAGGCGCGCTGCACCTGGCCGTGCCGCTGGCGCTGGCGATTGTGGGCTTACTGGCAATCCTGACGCTGTCATACGAACAGACGATTCACGCCTATCCGGGCGGCGGCGGCGCGTATATCGTCGCGCGCGATAACCTCGGGGAGTTGCCCGCCCAGGTGGCAGGTGCGGCGCTGTTGACCGACTACATCCTGACGGTCGCGGTCTCGATTTCGGCCGGCGTAGCGCAGATCGTGTCTGCGTTTCCGCAGTTCCATGCTTACCGGGTCGAAATCTCGGTGGCGATGGTCCTTTTCGTCATGGTGATTAACCTGCGCGGGGTGAAGGAATCCGGCGCGATCTTCGCAGTGCCAACATACTTCTTCCTGCTGATGGCGTTTCTGACCGTAGGAGTGGGCCTGTTTCGCTACCTGACGGGTGCTCTGCCGCCGGTCAGCAATCCGCCCGTCCTGGAACTGGCGCACAGCGCGCAAACGTTGACCCTGTTCCTGATCCTGCGTGCGTTCGCGAGCGGCACCACCGCGCTGACCGGCGTCGAAGCGATCTCGAATGGCATCACGGCCTTCAGGGAACCACGCAGCGCCAATGCAGGCCGCACGCTGTTTGTCATGTCGCTGATCCTCGGCTCATTGATGCTCGGCATCACCTTCCTGGCGCGCCAGATCGGGGCAGTACCGACTGAGACGGGAGAAACGATCATCTCCCAGTTGGCGCGCACTATACTGGGCGATCGTGGCTTACCGTACCTGGCGGCGATTGCCTCGACAACCATGATCCTGCTGATGGCCGCCAATACAGCCTTTGCAGACTTTCCACGACTCGCTGCACTGCATGCGGGCGATGGATTCCTGCCGCGCCAGCTCACATTCAGGGGCAGCCGCCTGGTGTTCTCGCGCGGCATCGTCGTGCTGGCCGTTGTGGCCGCTGCGCTCATCATTGCTTTCCAGGCCAACGTCAGCAAGCTGATCCCGCTGTATGCTATCGGCGTCTTCCTGTCGTTCACACTGTCGCAGGGCGGCATGGCGCGGCGTTGGTGGCGCATCGGCCACCTTCAAGCAGGCGAGGAAATCCAGGATCCGGGTTCCACCCTGCGCTACGAGAAGGGCTGGCAGACCAAACTTCTCATCAACGGTATCGGTGGAGGCATGACCGCCCTCGTGCTCTTGGTCTTTGCTGTCACGAAGTTCCGCGACGGCGCATGGATCATCGTGCTGCTCGTACCGGCCCTGGTGTTCATCTTCTTCCGCATCCACCACCACTATCGCAGCCTGGCACAGCGGTTGTCGCTCGATGGCTACCAACCGGAGCTGCCCCCGCGGCGTCATCGCGTCATCATGCCGATCGGTGGCGTCCACCAGGCGACGCTGCTGGCCCTGCGGTACGCGCTCCTGCTCGGCCCGGACCTGACTGCGGTGCACGTCAGCATCGACACGCAGGAGGCCGAGAAGGTGCGCCGGAAGTGGCAGATGTACGGTGAGGGGGTGCGCCTGGAGGTGCTGGAGTCGCCCTACCGGACGCTCATGGAGCCTCTGCTAGCCTACATCGAGGAAATCTATGCGTCCCGGCAGCCGGGCGACAAGATCACCATCATTGTGCCGCAATTCGTGTCGCGGCACTGGTGGACCAACCTGCTGCACACGCACACGGCCACCTGGCTGCGGATGGCGCTGCTGTTCAAGCCGGAGATCGTCATCACAGATGTACCGTATCTGGTCAATTAGGAGGCGAATTGACCGTGCGGTGCGTTTCCGCTACAATCCGCATCGTTAAACCAATTTCACGGTGCGGATTGGATCATCCTGTGGAACACAAGCCCACGCCGACAGCAGAACTCCGGCCTGATCTGCAGGTCATCGCAGAATTCATCCCCAACTCGACGCGACTGCTGGACTTGGGGTGCGGCGACGGCGCGCTCCTGGACTACCTAGTGCAACATAAGGGCGTCAAGGGCCGCGGCATCGAGCTGAGCGAGGCGGGCGTGCTGGCGTGCGTGCGCCGCGGGTTGAGCGTCCGGCAGGGCGACCTGTCCGAGGGGCTGCGCGACTACCCGGACCGCAGCTTCGAATACGTAGTGCTCAGCCAGACGCTGCCCTTCGTTGACGACCCCGCATTCACGCTCGGGGAGATGCTCCGCGTGGGGCAGCGCGCGGTCATCAGCTTTCCGAACTGGGGATACTGGCACTGCCGCCTGGAACTGCTCGTGACCGGGCGGATGCCGCTGGCGCCCGACCTGCCGCAGCCGTGGCATGCGGCCCCGCGCTGGCAGGCCCTCACCATTACCGATTTCGCCACCTTTTGCCGTCAGAGCGGCATCGCCATCACCCGCCAGGCCTACCTAGCGCGCGGCCGCCGCGCGCGCATCTTCAAGTTCACCAACCTGATGGCGACGACCGGTGTGTTTGTGCTGGAGCGGACTTAACGCCTATTCGCTCCGTCCCACGCCCAGGCGCAGCATCAGCCCCGCGCCGGTGAGGCGGAGGAGCGTCGCGACGATGAGCAGCGGGACCAGCCCGACCACGTCAGCCAGTGCGCTGCCAATAAGGGGTGCGGCGAAGGTCGCGATATAGATCGTTGTGTGGTAGAAGCCGATATACGTGGCCTGGTTCTCAGAGGGACTTGTGGCCAGCACCATGTCAAAAAAGACCAGGTCTACCCCCGCAAAGAAAAAACCGTGCATGCCCGCCCACAGGGGCAGCAACAGTGGTGTCTTCGTCAAGGCCGTAAGCAGCGGATAGAAGCTGGCCCCGAATGCGGCAATCAGCAGGACGAAGCGCGGGCCGCGCTTACCCGACACCTGGGTCCAAACAAAATACGCAATCATCGCTACAAAGGTGGCTGCGGAGTTGATGGCGCTGATTTGCGGATCGGTCGCACCGATCTGCTTGACCCAGTAGATAGGCAGCAGAGGCATCGCCAGCGCCAGGCCCCAGCGAAAGACGAACTGGGCAATGATGAAGTTCAGGAACGGGCGATGGTGCAGAACGTCTTTGCCGTGCTCACGCAGCGAGCCAAAAACGCTGGCTTGACCTGGCGCGGCCGGAGCCACCTGCTGCGGCGGGAGCTTCAGGCTGGAGGAGAAAATCACACTGATGAGCGCGCCGATGGCTGAGCCGATGAAGATAATCTGGTAGTTGAGCGGGAAGTTGAACAGGTTGAGCAACTGGCCGACGATGACGACGGTGATTGAGTTGGTCAGGCCGAGCGTCGACCAGCGCCGGCTCATCAGGGTGAGGCGGCCGCGCGGGCCGGCCACCCCGCCCATCACGACGGTGAAGGCAACACTGACCACCGTCTGCGGCACGGTTGCCAGCGCCCAGATGAGAATGATGATTTCCGGCTGGTTGCTCTTGAAGATGAATGGCACGAGGCCCGTCAGCACGTAGGACGAGAGGACCCAAAAGCGCGAGCGGGCGAACCAAGGGACGACGTTGGGCCGCCGCGCCAGGAACTCGCCCACCGGCATCGCGAGCAACATGCCGGTCAGCGCGGGCATGGCGGTCAGCAGACCGATGAGGAAGCTGGACGCGCCCAGCCGCACCAGAAAGACAGAGAGGAAGCTGCCCACCCCGGCAGTGATGCCGACGCCGATGGCATCGATGACGACGTTGCGCTGGTTGATTTGCTGCTGGTCTACAGGCCGAAAGAGGACATCCCACAGCCGGGCTTCGTGTCCGCCGTGCCCCGTCGTAGCTGCCGCGTGCGCTGCGGTGGTGTTTTCAGACATGCGCCCATCTTATCAAAAGGATGGCAGAACGGCAAACCGTATCAGAAAAACTCCGCAAACACCTGGTTTCCCAACAGCCGCCCCTGGGGGGTGAGGCGGATGCGGTCGGGCAGGCGCGCCAGCAGGCCGCGATCCACGAGGCCGGCAATTTGCGGGCCGAACGCCTCTGCCAGTTCTAAGCCGAAGCGCGCGTGGAAGCGGGCATCCGTCACGCCTTCATCGAGCAGCCGCAGCCCCAGCATGAGCAGCTCACCCATCGCCGTGCGCCGGTCCAGCATCTCACCGTCGCGCTCCGGGCTTGCGCCCGCGCCGATGCGCTCGATGTACTGCGGCACCGGCCGGACGTTCCACCAGCGTCTGTCATCCTCAAAGCTATGTGCGCCCGGCCCGAAGCCCAGGTAGGGCTCGTGCCGCCAGTAGACGAGGTTATGCCGGCAATGGAAGCTGGAAGCCAGAGGTTGAGTCTTGCGCGCCCAATTGGAGATTTCGTAGTGGACGTAGCCCGCGGCCGCGAGGGTGTCGGCGGCCAGGCTGTAGAGATCGGCGGCGAGGTCGTCGTCGGGTGCAGGGGCAAGTCCCCTGCTGACCTGCGTGGCAAGCGACGTGCCGTGCTCGACGGTCAGGCTGTACAGCGAGAGGTGTTCCGGGCGCAGGGCCACCGCGCGGTCCAGCGTCGCGGCCCAGATAGCCGGCGACTGGCCGGGCAGACCGAACATGAAGTCGAGGTTGATGTTGGTGAAGCCCGCAGCGCGCGCCGCGTAGTAGGCCGTCGCGGCCTCCTCTGCCCCGTGGATGCGGCCCAACCACTGAAGCTCGGCGGCGTCGAAGCTCTGTACGCCCATGCTGAGGCGATTGACGCCCATTTCGCGCAGCGCAGCAAAGTGCGCGCCATCCGCTGTCCCGGGGTTCGCCTCGCTCGTCACCTCGGCGCCGGGCAGTACACGGAATGCCGTGCGGCAGGCGTCCAGCACGCGGGCCAGTTGCGCCGGAGGCAGGACGGTGGGCGTCCCGCCGCCGATGAAGATGGTGCGCACCGCCGGCCGGCTGCGCGCAGCGCCCGCCCGTTCGATCTCGGCCACCAGCGCGTCGGTGAAAGGCCCATATAGCCGCTCCAGCCCCGCGTAGGTATTGAAGTCGCAATAATGACAGCGGACCGCACAGAAGGGGATGTGGGCGTAAAGGGCCAGGGGTGGATTCACGGCTTGTTCTCGAAACGGAACCCGTGCCCGCGCATGGTCACAATGTATTGGTGGTCGGGGTCCAGTTCAGCCAGTCGTTCGCGCAGCCGCCGAACCAGCGCATCGATGGACTGCTCCGACACGCCACCTTCGACCGCGTCGGGCCACACCGCGCGCACGATATCGTCGCGGCCCACGACCTTTGAGCTGCCCGCCATGAGCTCCAGCAGACGATACTGCTGTGCGGAGAGGGGCGGCTCCAGGAGCCGGCCGTTGAGATACACCTGGTGCGCGGGCTTATCCAGCCGCAGGCCGCGCTCGGCCAGCGCCTCATCGAACATCAGGGGTGCGGTCGCGCCTGCATCCACAAAGGCCAGCTTGAAGCTCAAGGCAATCTGGATTTCGTCGCCATCTCGCAGCTGCTGGGCATGGACGACATCGCGGCCATTGAGATGCGTGCCGTTCTTGCTTCCCAGGTCCTCCAGCTCGTAATGATCATCGCGCCAGACCACGCGCGCGTGCAACCGCGACACCTGCCGGTCGTCCAGCACGATGTCGCAATCCGCGCCGCGCCCGATCGTCACCATCTTGTGTTCGAGCGGCCACATCTGCCCCACGTCGCCGCGCTGCACAATCAACATGGCTGACTCCCGCGTATTCGGTCTCTGGTTCATCCGTTCACCGTTTTCCTTGACACTCGTACCAAGCTGCGGGATAATCGCAACAGTGCTGCAACTATCCGCAGCCAAAAACGGGTTCCGCATCATGGGTGTTTCCAAGCATTATGTCGCAAGCATTGCAAGTCGGGCAAGTCCTCCGCGACCGGTATGAGATCATCGATCTCGTCGGTCAGGGCGGCATGGGCGCGGTCTACAAAGCCGAAGACCTGCGCCTGCGCGGCCGCATCTGCGCGGTCAAGGAAGTGCTGCCCGAGCTCATCAGCGGGCCGGGCATGGAAGATCAGGCGCACGAGCAATTCTACCGCGAGGCCAGCGTGCTGGCCCGGCTGGACCACCCCAACCTGCCCAAGGTGTCCGATTTCTTCCAGCAAGACGGCCGTGAGTACCTCGTCATGGACTTCGTCCCGGGCGAAGACCTCCGCCATCTCGTCGAAGAAGCGCGGCGCCACGATGGGTTCCTGCCTGAGGCCAGCGTTCTGTCTTGGGCGGCCCAGCTCTGTGATGCTCTAACCTATCTGCACACGCAGGAGCCGCCCGTCCTGCACCGCGACATCAAGCCTTCGAACATCAAGCTGACCCCGCGCGGGGTGGTCAAGCTGGTTGATTTCGGCCTGGTTAAGCTGCTCCAGCCGGACGAGAACCGCACGGTCACCGTTGTGCAGGGCCGCGGCACGGTAGCCTACACACCCCTGGAGCAGTACGGCGGCGACACCGGCCACACCGATATCCGCTCCGACATCTACTCGATCGGCGCGACCCTGTACCATCTGCTGACCGGACAGCCGCCCGCGGATGCCAAGCAGCGCTTCCTCAAGCCCGGCAGCCTGACGCCGCCGCGCGACATCAACCCGCACATCTCCGTCCGCACCGAGAAGGCCATTCTGGCGGCCATCTCACAGCACCCCGACGAGCGCCCTCCGACCACTGCGGCCTTGCGCGAGCTGCTCTTTGCGGAGGACACGCCGCCGCCCGCGGATGTCGCGGTGCCGGCAGCCTGGACGCCCCGCGGCATCTGGCGCGAGATGGTCAGCACGCACGGCGCGCTAGTGGTTGTCGTCCTATTCCTGACAATGACCGCACTGCTGGTGACGCTGCTGTCGCCTCCACTGCCGTAGTTTGCTTCACCCCTTCACTTGGCGCCGCGCGGTCCAGATCAAAGATAGCACCCCGCCCACAAACGTGACCGCGCCCGCGGCCCACGCATAGCCCTTGGACTGCCACTCTGTCGAGCCGGGCAGCCAGCCCACCGCATACAGCAAGTACGCCATCCACGCGGCCGCGCCCGCCCACAGGGCCGCCACCACTGCCTCGATGAGGTGGGCATAGGGCGTGTTGCTCTCGGAAATGCCGCGACGCATGACCAAAAACGCGAGGCCGCCTGCCAGCAGCGTACCAATCAGCGCATACAGAAATGCAGGCATGCCGACGCGCGGCTGGCTTGAGTTGGATGACGACAACTCAGAGGGCGTTGGGCTGGGCTCCGGCGTCGGGCTGGCCGTCGGAGAGGGCACGGGCGTCGGCGTCGCGGTCGCAGTCGGCTGCGGCGTGGCCGTCGGAACGACGGTCGCAATGCTGCCGGGCGCATCGCCGCCGACCTTCAGCACGATGCGCGTCGAATCGCGCGCCTCGCCGGCCTGCACGGTAATCCACAGTTCGCCGGGCCGGTCGAGCGGGACGACGGTACGCGCGCGGCCGCCCACCGTGGTCTCACTCTTGGGTGCAAGCGTCAGCGATTCGGTGGGGTATTGCAGATGGAACTGTACAGGCGTGCCATCGGGCACGGGATTCCCCTTGCGGTCGAGAATCACGCCGGTTTCGAGTTCAATCTGGCTCCCGACCTGGATGCTGCCGCTGATAACGTCGCCTGAGCCGGCCGGGGCCAGCGAGATAATCTGCCCCGGCGCCGGCTCAAGCTGGCGAATCAGCTCGTAGTTGATGCCCGTCACCGTGACCGGTGGCGAGCCTGCAGGCGTAAACTCACGGAACAGCGCGCGCACCGCCGCTTCGAGGAACGGCGTAGAGTGACTGTACACCCCGAAATACGCGGTCAGTTTGCTGATTTCGGTGGTGTCCAGATAGTAGGGTGCGCTGAACGCCAGCACGACGAGCCGCTTGTCGCGCAGGCTATCGGACCGGCGGGCCAGGAACGTGCGCAGCGCAGTGGAGTCGGGGTACTCCTCCGGATTATAGTCCAACTGGGCGAACACGATCCATTGAGCCTCGGCAATGGCCTGCTCCACGACCTCGTTCTGTTGGCCCGTACCGGTGAGCAGCCCGTTGAGGTTGGCAAAGCTGAGGCTACGCACCTGCTCTGCAAGCACCTGCCGTGTGGCGCCCGGCCCGTACAGCCGCATGATGATCTCTTCTATTGCCAGTTCATTGATGAGCGGCAGGGCCTCGCACGCGGCGCACTCGCGCACGGTGCGCGTGTCCGTGAAGACGAGGATCTTCTCGTTCGCCAGCGGCGCGCTGGGCATCCGGTCGGCCAGTTCATCGCGGCCCGGGTAAATAAGCGTCATGCTCGCGCGGGCCACGGCCTGGGTGACGTTGAGACTCTGGCCGACCTGCTGACTGACTTCTCCGACCTCGCGCGCCACGTCGAGTGGAACGTCCGTGCCCGGCTGCCAGCGGCCGCCATAGGTATCCAGTTTGAGCCGGATGATCCGCTCCACGGAGGCATCGACACGAGCGCGGAAGCCCGCATCCGTCTGGTATTTCTCCTGGAAGAAGAGAATCGTCTCCTTGATGGCAGTGAACTGGTCGCTCCATGCATCCGTCAGCCCGAACCGGCCCAGGTACAGCAGGTCGTTGCCGGCCAGGAAAGCGTGCTGCGCGACCTGCCGGTGGGGGAAATTGGTGAGAGTTGGGTCGTAATAGCGGCGCAGAGCCGGCACGCCCAGCGCGTCGCTGACCAGCACGCCGCCGGCTGCCCGCCACGGTGCGAACTCCGGCAGCTCCATCAGGTCCTGCAGTTGGGGCGCAAGGCTGATGGGGGGTGTCAGCTCGCGGATGTTGCCCTGGAAGCCGCGATAGCGGATGTGCGCGGTCATCATGGCCGGGGTGATGCCCGGCGCGCGCAGATTATCGCCCGCTGTCACGGCAGCAAAAGGCGCCAGTTCGATCTGGCGCAGCTGTTCCACGGATTTCTGGATGGTCGCGACTTCCTCCTCGGGCCGGCGGTCGCTGCCGCCCTGCCCCGGGAAGTGCTCAGCCACCGTCAGGACCTGGTTGCCGCTGCCAGACTGGACGCCCCGGATGAAGGCCTTGCCCATCTGGCCCACCCAGAAGGGGTCGCCGCCGAACGTGCGCGTATCCAGGTCGCCCTTGCCGCCGGGCCGCGGCACATCCAGTACGTCGAGTGTCGGCCCGAGGAGCATGTTGACGCCGGTGATCGAGAGCTCCTGACCGACCACACTGCCCACCTGCTCGGCCATCTGTGTCGACCACGTTGCGGCAATCGCCATCGCACTGGGGAGTGGGGTGAACCCTCCGGCGCCGCCGAAGAACGAGCCATCGTCGCCAAGCCAGTCCAGCGCAATGAACAGGGGGATCGGGATACCGGCATCCTCGGCCAGCACCGGTTCGGGTGTGACAGCACCTTCCACGCTGGGTTCGGCGGTCGCGGTCACTGGCAACGTTGCGGTCAAGGGCAATGTGGCCGTGACGTCAGCGGTAACCGTCAGCCCTGTCGTGCTGGTGATGGTGGCCGTGACCGGAATCGCCAGCGGTGGGCTGATGGCCAGCACCTGCAATTCGTTGGCCAGTGCGGCAATTTGCTCGGGGGTCGTGCGCTCGCCCCGCGCAGTCCTGACCGTCTCGGCATCAACAGGTACTTCAGCCGGCGCTTCCGACGTCACCGATGTATTGCGGAAGTTGCCGTTCTCCGGCAGCAGCACGACGCCGCCGACCCGATAGTCGCGCACCAACACCGCAACATCCGAGTCGGGCGGCGCGCTGTCGCCCTCAAAGGTAATAAGAAAGAGCTGGCCCACCTTGTCGGCCACGCTCATCTGGTCGAGCACGAACCTGGGATCGACAGGGGGTGCAGGCGTGGGAGTTAAGGTCGGACTGGGCGGCGGAGGGTCTGTCGGCCGCGTCTGAGCCTGCTCTTCGCCCGGCGGTGCAGCCTGCAGCAAGCCTGCCGGCGGCAGCCAGAGCGTGAGGAGCCAGAGCAGTACGAGCAGGAAAGGGGAGCATCTTCGCATGGTTGCTGAATCCGGGATTCGGACGTGCCATCATTCTAGCCGGAAGCGGCAGTTGCGTCAACCGGGCAGCGAATGACCGGATTCAACCTTACAGGAGGAAATCCAGGGCCCTTGCCAGGAGCAGCCGTGGGGATGATAATAGCCCCTATGACCCGCTTGGAGAGACAATATGAAGCTAACCTTTGAATACGGCCCCGGTTTTCTGGAAGCCGATTTCGCCGAAGCCAACGTCGACGTCTTCATTCCCGGCGAAACGGTTCCCGACCCGCCCCACATCCCGCTCGACCGGGTGGAGGCCGAGACGCTCCGTTCCATTCGCAACCCGATCGGTATGCCTCCGATCCCTGGAAGCGTCAAGGAGGGAGACAAGGTCACGATCGTCTTCCCCGACCGGGTGAAGGGCGGCACACATCCGACCGCGCACCGCATCGTCGCCATCCCGCTCGTGCTCGAGGAGCTGCGGAAGGCAGGCGTACGGAAGCAGGACATCAAACTCATCTGCTCCAACGGCCTTCACCGCAAGAACACACCGCAGGAGATACGTTCGCTGCTCGGCCCCCGCGTCTTCGATGAGTTCTGGGGTGCCAAGCAGATTGTCAATCACGACAGCGAGGACTACGACAACCTGGTCGACCTGGGCCTCGACGAACTCGGCGACCGTGTCATCATGAATAAAGAGGTGTACGAGTCCGATTTCGTAGTCACGATCGGCCACGTTCTTGGCAATCCGTACGGCGGCTATTCCGGCGGTTACAAGCACCCCGCGACCGGCATCACGCACTGGCGCTGCATTGCGGAGCATCACAACCCTGACGTGATGCACCGGCCTGATTTTACCCCGGCCACGACCAGGAGCCTCATGCGCTTGAAGTTCGACCATATCGGTATGTATATGGAGAAGTGCATGGGAAAGAAGTTCTTCTGCGTCGATGCAGTGCTCGACACGCAGGCGCGGCAGATCGCGGTCTTCTCGGGTTATGCCCGAGAGATGCAGCCCCTGGCATGGGGGGTCGCAGATGAGCGGACCTTTGCGAAGTGGGCGGACAAAAAGTACGACGTGATGGTTTTCGGGCTGCCGCAGGCCTTCCACTACGGGAACGGCATGGGGACGAACCCGATCCTGATGATGCAGGCCATTTCCGCGCAGATCCTGCGCCACAAGCGCGTCCTGAAAGATAACTGCGTCATCATCGCCTCATCATTGTGCAACGGTTATTGGCACCGCGAGGAGTTCCCATCGTACGAGGCGACCTACAACGTCTTCCAGGGCAACTACAACAACCAGTTATCGGACATGGCCCGCTACGCCGAATACTTCGCCACCCGCAAGGAGTATACGGACCAGTACCGCTATAACTGGGGTTACCATCCCTTCCATGCATTCTCCATGCTATCGTGTGCGCACATTGCCGAGATGCACACTGCGGCGATATACATCGTGGGCGCCAGCGAACCGGGATATGCGCGCGGCATGGGGATGAAGACGCGCGGGACGTTCGAGGAAGCGTTGCAGGACGCACAGCGAAAGTATGTAGGTGAGAGGCCGAACATCCTGGCCTTGCCGAGGGCGTTCACTACGGCCGCCATGCACATCTGCATGCAAGAAGATGTAATCTAGTGCCGGTGTGATTTGGCCCGCGCCACAAACAAAAAACCACAAGGGCGATCACTTCACCTGCCCTTGTGGACTAAGTCGGGGAGAGAGGATTTGAACCTCCGACCTCACGGACCCGAACTCAAAATGCGATCCCTCGCACCTGAGATGCCACGGTCATGCCTTTTTCGCTGTCCGTGAAGTTTCCGACATCATCATCCATGCGTACCGAGACCGGTTAGCGTCTCCGTGTATCCTCGTGATGATGTGCGTGTTTCTTAAGATAATCCCCGATAAACCCTCCTCGTAAGGAATGCATCCGTGAGAACCAAGGCACGCTATTCGCTCGTGCCACCCTCAAACTCGGAACCAGTTCGTACTATGTCCGCTTTCCAACGCCCTATTGGGCCTGCTCCCCTCATGCTGGACTTGCTTGGCGAAAGGTCTGACTCCCTGATCTGCGCTGAAAGTGATCCGCGAGATCCAGCCGACCCGCGCTCTGGACGACATGGCTGGGTGGCGAGAAAACAGTCATGGTCGTCTCCAGCACAGCATCCAGCCCAATAACTGATTGGCCACTGCACAACCGCACTGTCATTATACCACGTTGGCCTTGCTGTCGACCGGCTCTGGAAACCTCCGCGCCGCTAAGTTGCTCGCAATCGTAGTCCCCAATGACTTCAGCGGCGTCGTCTAGTTCTTTTGGCCTAGACTGCCTGCTACTTAATGAGCTTGCCCCACTAAATATCGTCTTGTATACTCATTGTGGCTGGTTTGTCGTTGTCTCCCTGTAGCCTGCCCGGCGCCACGCGCCACCAGTCCCTCCAATGACGGAGCTTGAGTTCGGTATCGCTCACTTTGGGTAGATGCATCTGCTGAACATGGCTTGGTATTCTTGGAGGCAGACAGAAATGATCGCATCACAGGAGCGACTCAGTTTTGGACTGTTGGGCGGTTTCCGAGTCCACTGCAGTTGTCGGGGGGATCTTGAGGTGCGGCAGGGGCGACCTCAGCGGTTGCTGGCGTATCTTCTCCTGCACTCGGATACAATGTCCACACGCCGTCGTTTGGCTTTCGCATTCTGGCCCGACACCAGCGAACGGCAGGCACTAAACAACTTGCGCACCCTGCTGCATCGCTTCCGCGACACATTCCCCGAGTTGGGCCAGTTCCTAACCCTCGAGTCTGAGACGCTGGCCTGGCGGCAGAGTAACATGAGGCTGGACGTTGAGGACTTCAAGCAGGCCCTGGCGGGTGCGGAAAAGGCCAGGCGCGCCGGCGATTTGCACGGAGAAGCGCAGGGGCTGTCCTCGGCGGCTGGGATCTATGCGGGCGAACTCCTCCCGGACTATTACGACGACTGGGTGAATGCTCCGCGGGAGCAGTTGCGACTCGCCTACCTCGATGTGCTCGAACGCCTGGCGGTGCTTGGCTTCGAGCAGCAAAAGTACGAGGAAGCCGAAGCGCACTTGCGAACCTTGCTAAGCGTGGACGCGTTCCGCGAGAGCGGATACCGGCTGCAGATGCAGGTTCGGCTGGCCCGGGGTAATCGCACAGGAGCTCTGCGGACATACCATGGTTATGCCGGATTGCTGAGACGCGAGTTGGGCGTGGACCCTGATCCGGAAACGCAAGCCTTGCACCAACATCTATTGCGCATTGACGAGGCACAGCCAGCGGACGAGCTGCGGCCGCAGCCGCAAGTGAATGAGGCGCCGGTCATAGGGCGAGACGCGGAGTGGCGCTACCTGGTAACGCGCTGGCAGGAGGCGCTGGTAGGAAGGCCTTCCGGGGTGCTCCTGACCGGTGAAGCGGGCGTCGGATGCACCCGCCTGGCCGAATCCTTCATCGCCTTCACGCGTGAACGCGGCAGCAAGACGGCACGCGCACAGTGTTATGCGGCGTCGCGCGACCTCGCCTACGCGCCTATCGTTCAGTGGTTGCGTGGCGGAACGCTCACTGAGCGCTTGCAGCATGCTCCCCGCACACTTACCGCGCGAATCATGCCTTTGATGGGCCCTGCGGTGGAGGAGAGCCCGGTTCTAGACGGGGCCGATGCGGCTCTGACGCAGCACTTGCTCTGGGACGCGCTGGCAAATACGCTGGCGCCGAAAGGAAGCGCGCCATCGGTCTTCCTGATCGATGATCTTCATCTCTGCGACGCGTGGACACTGAATTGGTTGGCGTACGCCATCCGGAGCGTCGAAGCACCGTTCCTCGTGGTAGCGACGGCCCGCAGCGAAGCCCTACAAAACGACCCGAACCTAATGACCTTGCGTGCGAGCCTTCAGGCTCGCGGCTTGTGGCATGAATTGGGGATTCGACCGCTCAGCATGAATGCAACCGCGGACCTTGCTGAGCGTGTGACCGGCACCCCGCTTTCGCCCACCGCAGCCCGGTGCCTTCACCGCATCACGGGCGGGAACCCGCTATTCGTCGTCGAGATTCTGCGCGCAGGCCCCGACAAGACGAGGGAGTTGGAACGAGCCGTTGAGAGCTGCTCGCGCGACGATTGCGAACTCTGCTTCGAACACATTCGTTTGACCCCACGCTTGGATGCCATCATGCGCGAGCGGTTGGAGCGGCTGTCCGAACCGGCAAGGGCCCTGGCCCAAGCGGCGGCTGTGATTGGTCGTCCGTTCTCGATTGATGTAGCAGCCCGTGCAACCGGGCTCAGCGACGAGGCATCACTGGGCGCGCTCGACGAACTGTGGCACCGGCATGTGCTGCGCGAGCAGGAGACCGAGCAGTATGACTTCAGCCATGAACTGCTGCGGACGGCGGTGTACCGCAACCTGAACCCCCTGCGTCGAAAGACGCTACATCGAGAAATAGCCAGGGCGCTGGAGGCGATATCCAGCCACGCGACGCCGGAGAGTGCTGCGCAACTTGCCCATCACTGGAGCGCAGCCGGTCAGCCCGCGCGTGCGGCCGAGCTTTGGCTGGCAGCGGGCGACCAGCAGCGTCTGCTCAATGCTGACGAAGAGGCAGCACGCTATTATGGCCGCGCGGCAGAGGCCTTCGTCGCCCTGGGTGAGCAGGAACGGGCCGCCCGCACCTTCATGAAGAGCGGGCTCGCTTTTCAGGCGGCGGATAACTTTGACGAGGCGACAACGGCTTATGATAAAGCATTTCCGCTGTGGCATCAGAGTCGCCCTCTACGTTCACCGGTGCTCGCGCACGCTCGCTCGGTGTTGCACACTCACTGGTCGGAACCTATATCGCTCAATCCTGCGACAGGGATCGATGTCGCGACGTCCGCAGTCATCTCCCAGCTTTACAGTGGGTTGGCCAGCCACGGCCCCGAGTTCGAGGTCACGCCGGATGTTGCGGCCGGCTGGGAAGTCCAGGAAGCGGGTAAGCGTTACCTTGTACACCTGCGCCGAGATGTACACTGGAGCGACGGCGCACCGGTGACGGCGCACGACTTTGAATTCGCATGGAAACGCCTGCTCGACCCGCAGCTGATGTCTGCCAATGCGCAACTCCTGGATGACATCAAGGGAGCGCGGGCCTATCACAGCGGAGCAGCCACCGACGCGGGCACGGTGGCAGTCAAGGCATTGGATGACGCAACTTTGGTCGTCGACCTCGAAGCGCCATCGCCGTACTTCCCGCACCTGCTGGCCCATGCTGCCACACTACCCTTACCGCGTCATGTCGTCGGTCTCGGCCACAGCAGCGAGCCAAAGACTGGCGCTCTGGTCACGAACGGCCCTTTCTCGCTCCGGAGTTGGCAGCCAGGCCGGTCAATGCGTTTCGAGCGTAACCCCTGGTATCACGGACGCTGGCACGGCAATCTCCAGGAGGTCATGCTGGCCCTCGATGTCGAACCTCGGGTCGCCTTGCAGTTGTACGGCGCCGGTGATCTGGACGTGGTGCGGTTGGGCAGCGATTGCAGCATGGCCGACTTGGCGCTCATCCAGCAGCATCACGCCGGGGAATTCATGAGCGGCTCACTGCTCGAAACCTGGCACATCGGCTTCGATACGTCCCAGCCGCCCTTTGTTGACCCTCGCGTCCGCCGGGCATTCGCATTGACCTGCGATCGGGTACGCCTGGCGCACGGCGTCTTGAAGGGCTTGTTCAGCCCTGCAACGGGCGGGTTCGTTCCACCTGGACTACCTGGTCATAGCCCAAACATCGGTTTGCCGTACGATGCGGCCGCAGGGCGGCAGTTGTTGTCCGAGGCAGGGTATCCAGGCGGCGAGGGCTTTCCCCAGGTGACGCTCTTCTCGGAGAGCTCCTCTGCTCACGTGGTCGCATTTCTAGCAGCCGAATGGCGCGCGCAGTTAGGCATCGCAATCGGGACGGAAGTATTGCCGAGATCCCGGTTTGTGCATCGGATGCAGACCGAGCGTCTCGACATGCACTATACAGCGTGGCATGCGGATTATCCTGATCCTGACAGTTTCGTGCGCGGCGGTTTGCGCTGGCAGCGTTCGCGGTGGCAGGACGGGCAATACGACGCCATACTACATGGTGCCCACGCTGCCGTGAACAGCCGTGAGCGCCTGGCACACTACATGGCGGCTGATCGCTTGCTCGTGTCGTCCGTCGGGATTCTGCCCGTGGTCTACAGTCGCGTCCACCTGCTGATGAAACCTCATGTGCGCCGCTATCGCTTCTCGGGCCTCCGTCCATGGTACTGGCCCGATGTGATCATCGGCGACTGATCGCCCTCGCAGCAGGTCAGGCCCTCGGATCTCCCGAGGGCTTTCTTTTTGCCGGCACGAAACGCATTTGAAACGCGAAGGCTGCTAATGTCGAGACTGCTGCCCGCGGACTCCGCTTGAGGGCCCTCGGGACGGCCAGTCAGGAGCGCGATATGAAGACGCAGGCTACGTGGCGACACTGCTGTGTCAACTGCCGGTATGCGGTCGATCAGCCGGAGGAGGAATCCATCAGCATCCGCTATCTGGATAGTCCAGATGACTTCAACATCGTGGCTGGCTCGCTGGCAAGTGCGTTTCGATTAATGGGAGCACATGGGTGGCAGTTGGTTGCAGTGGTGCTGGGGCACGCAGCAGGCAAGTATCGCGGCAGGCGCCTTGCGGACGGCGGAAGTCGGGTCGACCGATACTACTTCAAGCGAGGAGAAGCCGATTGCGGCTCGCCAGATTGAGCTTGAGGAAGATCGGAGACGCCCTTAAGAAACGCATCTGAAACGCGCAAGCTGATAGGGTGACGATCATTTCGCTGGCCAACAGAACCGTGCTCGGGCAATCCCGGGTAAATCGGTTCGGAGGCCGAAAGCGAATTGTTAGCATCTCAAGAAGATTGTAAGGCGCCGGCATCGCGGCCGTTCGTACTTTGGACCAGGGCCGTGGCTCGCTGTATTGCGTCGAGTCCCCGCCCTCTTTAGTAGTTATGCGAGAGGAAGTTGTCCGATGGAAGCAACTGCAGGCGTCGCGGTACAGTCGGAATCCAAGCCGCACGATACGACATCGACGATGACCAGGACTAATACGAAAGCCGACAAGGAGACGTCGAAGTGGCAGCGCATGGTTCTACCAATCATGGGTGGCGTACTTATCGTCAGCATGATCTTCTTCTTTCCCGCCAGCTACCTCCAGCTCAGGTACCTCCTAACCAGCATACCGAATGCGTCGGGCATCGACCTGGGAATGGACGCGCTGGGGCCAGTGCCGGCTGCAGGGTCTTTTGAGCAATACCAGGTTGCCCGGCAGCAGGAAATCCTGGCGCGCATGGAGGCTTTTCTGATCGAGCGCCGGTATCACGGGGCCGAGCTTTGGCTCATGTCGACCATTTGGCTGCGCTACCTTGGCTTCGTCACCGGTATGATCCTCGCCCTGGTCGGGGCGTCGTTCATTCTCGGTAAGCTACAGGAGGCATCCGATCTGGATACCAGCGGCCCGGGCGGGTGGAAGCTCACATTCAAGAGCACCTCACCTGGATTGGTGCTGGCTTTGCTTGGCGCTGTGCTGATGCTTGGCGTCATCCTCGACCGAGATAACCAGTCGATCAAGGACGGCAGCATCTATCTGCCGGGGCAGATCATGGCGACCAGCGAAACGACTGACGCCCCTAAGCTCGACATGCCGGACGCATTCCTCACACCCGAGGCCGCCCCGAACTAGATCGGGTCGGGCAGGAGTGCCTTTTCGAAGGCGCCCCGTTCATGGGTTCACTTGGCTCTACCAAATTGGAGGCGTTGGAATGAGAAGGATACGCAGAACGCGAGGAGTGTGGCGCAAGGGTATGGTGGCGGCCTTAGTCCTGTTCTTACTCATTCTTCCTACTTTGACAACCGCCTCGTCGACGTTCGCGTTCAGTGTCTTGACTGCGGGAAAAACTGATCGCGAGCTGTTCAACGAAGGGTTCAGACACTTCCACAACATGAAGTGGCTGGACGCAGCTATGTGGCTAAAGGCGTATGTTCTGCGCAACCCGTCTGTGCTGGAAACCGACCCTCGGCACGCAAAGCAGGTCAACGCAGCGCTCGCTTACTCGGCGGAACGGGTCAACGATGCATTTGCGGCTGCTACCGCACTGGCGCGGCCGACACAACCCGGGATCGATCGGAAATTCCTCACTGGTCCGACACCCGTGCCACCTTCGCTGGAGGCGCTTCCGCCGGTCACGGCCATGCCGGAACGAACAGTCACCCCGACACCCCGTACCCTGCCGCCCAGCTATCCGCTCGTATGTCGTGGCGGGGGAAACCGCGAGCTTGTCTACCGAGCCGCAGCGCCGGGAGGCGGCCAAGACCTTCGTGTTGCATTCACGCGAGCCGCAACAAGGGCCGGTTTGAACAAGGAGCTTATCAGCAGCCTCAAGGCGGGTGAGTGCACTTGGCTCGACCGGACGATTTCCTCCGGCGAGCCTGGAATGCTCCGTTTCGCGGAACAGCTCGTACCGCTTACGGACTTCGAAATCCGCTGGCGTCGCGGTCGTAGCGCGTCAGTCCTGCCCGAATATCTGAATAGGATGATGGACCCGGCGTCTTTTGTGACGTTCAGGGTGTTCAACGACGGGGCTGGCAATTTCCTTGTGACGGCAGTCGAGTAATCACAATACGGACAGGCGGCGGATGATGGTTGTGAGGACCAGCAGAGAGTCTGGACTTGACCGAATGACTGGAGGCAAGCGTGCCTGATTCGAATGCAGGTGGCGGACGAACAACTGGGCCTGCGCCAAGCGAAAGGTCCATGGCTGCGGCGTCTTTCGGTCCAGCATCTCAGACCGGCGATAGCGCCGGCGGCCAGTCTACGCCTTTCACCCCACCGGCGATCTCGCTCCCCAAGGGTGGGGGCGCGATCCGGGGCATCGGGGAGAAGTTCGCCGCCAACCCGGTGACGGGCACCGGCTCGATGAGCGTGCCCATCGCGACTTCGCCCGGCCGCAGCGGCTTTGGTCCACAGCTTTCCCTCTCCTACGACTCGGGCGCGGGCAACGGGCCGTTCGGCTTCGGCTGGGGCCTCTCGCTGCCATCCATCACCCGCAAGACCGACAGAGGCTTGCCGCAGTACGACGACGCGGCCGAATCGGACACCTTCATCCTCTCCGGCGCCGAGGACCTCGTGCCCGTGCATCGCCAGCACCCCTCCGATGCCTGGCTTCTGGAGAATCCGAATCACCATGCGGACGCGGACGGGTGGGTGCGCGACGCGGACGACAACTACGTCGTTCACGAGGACGAGATTGACGGCTATTGCGTGCGGCGCTACCGGCCGCGCATCGAGGGCCTGTTCGCCCGCATCGAGCGCTGGACTAACGCTACTGACCCCACCGATGTGTTCTGGCGCTCGATCTCGAAGGACAACATCACCACCTGGTATGGCAAGACGGCCCAGAGCCGCATCGCCGACCCCGCCGACGCCTCGCGCATCTTCAGCTGGCTGATCTGCCAGAGCTACGACGACAAGGGCAATGCCATCATCTACGAATACAAGGCCGAGGACTCGCGGCGGATCTTCGAGGACCTGCACGGCCGGCACGTTACGCGGGCGTACGAGCTAAACCGCACTGATGCGACCCGCTCGGCCAATCGCCATCTGAAGCGGATCAAGTACGGGAACCGTGCGCCTAACCGTAACGCGACGACCTGGCAGGCTACAGACCCAACCTTGCTTCCGACTGACGAGTGGATGTTCGAGGTGGTGTTCGACTATCGTGACCACGATCCGAACGCGCCTACGCCGAACGACGACGTGGCAACGGACGCGGCGGGCGCGCTCAAGTTCCCGTGGGAAGCCCGGCCAGACCCGTTCTCGTCTTACCGCGCCGGCTTCGAGGTGCGCACCTATCGCCTGTGCCAACGGGTGCTGATGTTCCACCACATCCCCGATGTCGACCAAAGCCATGTCGGCTACGACGGCCTGGTCCGCTCCACCGACTTCAAGTACGCCCACGAAGACAATCCGGCCGATGCCAGCAACCCGATCTACTCATTTCTCCGCTCGGTCACTCAGTCAGGCTATGTGCGCCAGGGGGCCGTGTATCGGAAGCGCAGCCTGCCGCCGGTGGAGTTCGAGTACACCCGCCCGGTCGTGCAGGAGTTGGTTGAAGAGGTTGACTCCGAGAGCCTGGAAAACCTGCCCACCGGCTTCGGCTCAGGCTACCAATGGATCGACCTGCACGGCGAAGGCATCCCCGGCATCCTGACCGAGCAGGCCGGCGCATGGTTCTACAAGCGCAACCTGAGCCCGATCAACGAGCGGACGTACGAAGGCAGCAGCCCCGCTTTGAATCACGTCGAAGCGAAGTTCGACCCGGTCGAGTTGGTCGCCACGCGACCCAACCTCGCATTGGTCGCCGGCGCGCAGTTCATGGACCTGGCCGGCGACGGGCAGCCCGATCTCGTCGTGCTCGACGGTCCCCTGCCGGGGCTCTTCGAGCATGAGGGCGACGCGAGCTGGGGCCTGTTTCAGCCCTTCACCAGCCGACTCAACCGGGCTCTCGGCGACCCCAACCTGAAGTTCGTCGATCTCGACGGCGACGGCCATGCCGACGTGCTGATCACGGAGGACGACGCCTTCGTCTGGCACCCTTCGCTGGCCGAGGCAGGCTTCGGACCGGCGCGCCGCGTCGCCCAGGCTCTGGACGAGGAGCGAGGCCCACGCATCGTCTTCGCCGGGAGCGATCCTCGCGAAGTGATCTATCTCGCTGACCTGTCGGGCGACGGCCTGACGGATATCGTCCGCATCCGCAACGGCGAAGTGTGCTATTGGCCTAACCTGGGCTACGGCCGCTTCGGCGCGAAGGTCACGATGGATAGCGCGCCCTGGTTTGATAACCCGGACCAGTTCGACCAGGCGCGCATCCGGCTGGCCGACATCGACGCCTCGGGGACCACGGACATCATCTATCTGCACCGCGACGGCGTGCGGCTGTACTTCAACCAGTCGGGCAACGGCTGGGGTGAGGCAGTCGAACTGCCCGTCTTCCCGCGCGTCGACAACCTGGCCGACATCCAGGCGACCGACCTGCTGGGCAACGGGACTGCGTGCCTGGTCTGGTCTTCCCCGCTGCCAGGCGATGCACGGCGCCAGATGCGCTACGTCAACTTGATGGGTGACCGTAAGCCGCACCTGCTGGTCAAGACGGCCAACAACCTGGGCGCTGAGACGCGCGTCGAGTATGCGCCCTCGACCAAATTCTATCTGCTCGACAAGCGTGCGGGTGCCCCCTGGATCACGAAGCTGCCGTTCCCGGTCCACGTGGTCGAGCGCGTCGAGACCTACGACCACGTAAGCCGCAACCGGTTCGTCACGACCTACGCCTACCACCATGGCTATTTCGACGGCAAGGAGCGCGAGTTCCGCGGGTTCGGGATGGTGGAGCAGACCGACACGGAGGCATTCGAAGACTACGTCGTGGGCGTGCAGGCTGTGGAAGGCGCCCAGGAACTGGCGCCGGAGTTGTATCAGCCGCCGGTCACGATCCGCACCTGGTATCACACCGGAGCGTTCCCTAACCAAGCTCAGATCCTGCACCAGCACCGACGCGAGTACTACCGCCAGGAGCAGCACATCCCCGACCCCTTGCTTCCCACAGGACTGGGCGCGGACGAGCTGCGTGAGTGCGTTCGCGGCTTGAAGGGTCTGCCGCTGCGGCAGGAGATTTTCAGCTACGACGGCTCGGCAGAAGAAGCACATCCCTACACCGTCACCGAGAACAACTTCGAGATTCGCTGGCTGCAGCCGCGCGGCAGTCAGCAGCACGGTGTCTTCTTTCCGGTGGGCCGGGAGTCCATCTCGCTCAACTACGAGCGCAATCCAGTCGACCCGCGCATCTCACACGCCTTCGGTCTCGATCTCGACGAGTACGGCAATCCCCACAAGTCCTGCTCGGTCGTATATGGGCGCAAGATCGCCAATGCCACCCTTCCCGCCGAGGTCACCCGCGATCAGCAGCACCCCTACATCACTTATGCCGAAGCGGAATACACGCCGGACATGGCGCAAGCCGTTCCGGTCGAAACATACCGGTTGCGCGTGCCCTTTGAATCCAGGAACTACGAGATCACCGGCGTTGCGCCCGACGCCACTTTCTTCCAGCTCGAGGAGATCAAGACCAGGATCGCCGCGGCCGCCGCGATCGACTATGAAGTCGTCGCGGATGGGGTCACGCTCCAGAAGCGGCTGCTGGCGCACAGCCGCACGCTCTTCCTCGACAACGGGCTGAACCCTTTGCCATTGGGCCAATGGGACTCACTGGGTTTCGCCCACCAGAGCTACAAGCTCGCATTTACGCCTGGCGTCATCGCCGCCCACTACGCCGGCAAGGTGACGGACGCCGAGTTCACTGCCGCAGGGTATGTGCATTTCGCGGGTGACGCCAACTGGTGGCTGCCATCCGGCATGGCGATCTACCCCGTGGATCCTCGCGACACGTTCTACCTCCCGATAGGCGCCAGGGATCCCTTCGGCCTGGAGACGGTCGCGACCTTCGATCAGCACGTCCTGCTCATCGAAAAGGTGGAGGTCAAGCAGGCCGCGTGGAACGTCGTCACCGCCGTCAATGACTACCGCGTCCTTGGCCCGGTGCTGATGACCGACCCCAACGGGAACCGCTCGGCCGTCGAACACGACGAGCTGGGCATGGTAGTTAAGACCGCCATCATGGGCAAGGCCGGCTCTACTGACGGCGACACCCTGGCGAACCCGACCACGCGGATGGAATACGAGTTGTTCAACTGGATGAACAACCGCAAGCCTAATTTCGTTCACACCTTCGCGCGCGAGCAGCACGGCGCCGCCAATCCCCGCTGGCAGGAAAGCTACACCTACTCCAACGGCAGCGGCGGCGTGGCGATGGTGAAGGCGCAGGCGCATCCCGGCAAGGCGTTCCAGGTGAATCCGGACGGCAGCAAGGTGGAAGTGGATGCCGATCCGCGCTGGGTGGGCAACGGGCGCACCGTGCTCAACAACAAGGGCAAGCCGGTCAAACAGTACGAGCCTTACTTCAGCACCACCCACGAAAACGAAGACGAAAAGGTGCTGCGCGAGATCGGCGTCACGCCCGTCCTGTACTACGACCCGGTCGGGCGCAACATCCGCACGCTGTTCCCTAACGGAACCTTCGCCAGGGTCGAGTTCAATCCCTGGCTACAGAAGGTGTTCGATGCCAACGACACCGTCAGGCAAAGCCAGTGGTATGCAGATCGCGGGGGTCCCGATCCCGCCACGCAAGCCGAACCGCTGAACGACCCGGAGCGCCGTGCCGCCTGGCTGGCGGCCAAACATGCCGACACGCCGGGGGTGATCCACTTCGATAGCCTCGGCCGGCCCACCTACGCCGTCACCGATTATGGGGACGGCAAGCAGGCGGCGGTGCGCTCGGAAAGCGACCTGACGGGTCGCTTATCCAGGCTTTTTGATCAGGAACGGCGGCAAGTGGCCAGCGGCTTCATCGGGATGGCCGGCACACCTATCCTGGGCGAGAGTGCGGAGAACGGGAGCCGTTGGACCTTCCTGAATGTGATGGGTGCACTGGTGAAAAGCTGGGACGAGCACGGGCGGCAGTTCCGCGCCGAGTACGACGCCCTGCACCGGCCGCTCAGCCTGTTTACGCGGGAAGATGGACAGCTCGAAATCCTGTTTAACTATGTAGTTTATGGCGACCGGCTGGCGAACGCGGAGCAACTAAATCTTCTCGGGGTCGCGCATCAGATTTTCGACCAGGTCGGGATGGTGCGGGTGCCGGAGTTGGACTTCAAGGGGAACCCGAAGTCAGCGGAGCGCGTCCTTGCCAGGGACTATAAGAACAACGTGAATTGGAGCGCGCTAGCCGGCCAACCGGATGTCACCGCCATTCAGACTGCAGCTGACCCTGCACTCGAGGCCGGCGAAGTCTTCACCGCCACGTCGGAGTTCGACGCGTTGAACCGGCCGATACAAGTTACGCTGCCCGACGGGACGGTGCTGCGCCCTACATACAATGAGGCCAACTTCCTGGCCTCGCTACGCGCCCAGATTAGGGGGCAGGGCAACTTTGTCGAGTTCCTGAAAGGCCAGGATTACGACGCCAAAGGCCAGCGGCAACTCGCGCAGTACGGCAACGATGTCTTTACCCGCTACTTGTACGACCCGAACACCTTCCGGCTGACCAATCTGCTAACCTACAAGTCTGGCGCGGACCCGCAGACCTCGAGCCTTCAGAATCTGCGATACACGTACGATCCGGTTGGCAACATCACGCAGGTTCACGACGATGCGCAGCAAACTCACTACTTTAGCAACGCGGTCGTGAGGCCGGAAAGCCTGTACGAATACGATGCGGCTTACCAACTCATTCGGGCCACGGGCCGGGAGCTTGCGGGGTTTGGGAACGACACGCTCCGCACGCACAGCGATCTGGACCCTGTGGCCCAGTTGCCTCACATCAACAATACTGATGCGGTGCGCACCTATACCGAGGAGTACGAGTACGACCTGCTCGGCAACATCACGGTGCTGCACCACCGCCTTAACCCACAATCTGGGCTACCCAACGGCTGGACGCGCCACTACCGCTACGCGTTCGACGACGCGCCCGGCAACCGCACGAACCGGCTGACAGCGACGAACATGCCGGGCGATCCGGACGGCGGTCCCTATAGCGGAGCCTATGCCTACGACGCCTACGGCAACATGAGCCGGATGCCGCACCTCGCCGGCTTGGACTGGAACTTCATGGATCAGCTTCGTCACGTGGACCTCGGTGGCGGTGGAAACGCGTACTACGTTTATGGCCTGGGCGGCCAGCGCCTGCGGAAGGTGATCGAGCGCAACGGGAACCTCAAGCTGGAGTGGATCTTCCTCGGGGCCGTAATAATTTTCCGCCGTCGGCGGCGCGACACCAATGAACTACGGCTCGAACGCTGGACGGTGAACGTCAGCGACAACGCCGGCCACATCGCGCAGGTCGACACCAAGACGCGGGACGACGATAACGTCGATGCGGCCAACCCGCTGGGCGTCGCACTGATCCGTTACCAGTACACCAATCACCTCGGCTCGGCAGTGCTGGAGACGGACGAGGACGGGAATCCGATCTCTTACGAGGAGTACCACCCGTATGGGACGACGGCTTACCGTTCGGCTAAACCGGGATTCGATCTGAGTCTGAAGCGGTATCGGTTCAGCGGCAAGGAGCGAGATGACGAGACGGGGCTGTATTACTTCGGAGCAAGATATTACGCGGCGTGGTTGGGGCGATGGACGAGCAGTGACCCTGCAGGACTTGCCGACGGTTTCAATATGCACAAATTCTGCCGGAACAACCCAATTAGGTTTCGAGATCCAGATGGAAAGCAGACTGAATTCATCGTGCCAAGAGACGTCACCACGCCAGAACAGTTCGAAGCGTGGGCAAGACGGGAAGGGATCACATATCGCGGCACTCCCGACTATGGCATTCATCCCAACATCGATCGTAGTCACCCGTCGTGGACAGTAGAGGGTTGGTCCAGGGGAGCTCGTGGTTTCGGTGGACCTACAGCCCCGCCGCCGGTCGAACCCGTACCACCTAGAGGAGATCTCGGGCATGTGGCACCGATGCAGACCCCACGAGCGCAGGCGCAACCTCCAGCGGAGTATTCGGTTCCAGGAGACGCAAGCACACGCACCACCGAGAATGAGCATGTAGCCCCTGGTGCGCAACTCAGAGATATTACGAGAGATCCCCGAAGTGGAGACTCGGATTACGGTGACCGAAGCTATCGTAGAGACGCAACAGTACGTGGGGAGAGATCATGGGCTCTTGACAAGACCAATGATCCAAACACTGGGGACAATGCAAGGACGACTGCTTTGCGACAACGCGGCGGTCCAATCGATCTAAACGAAGATATTGTCCTTCCCAGTTTAAGAAACGCGTACAGAGCTGCGGATGCAACTGGCTCCCAAGTCACGCGGCAAGCGATCAATCGTGGGATGCTCAACCAACTTGGAAATCTATTCGCTACGAACCGCCTGTCCGAGGTCCAAGGCCGTTTGCCTGATCAATCACGGTGGGGACGGTTCACAGAAGGCGTCGCCAATTTCGGCCGAAGCCTAACCTATTCATTCGATGGCACGAACCGATTCCGTGCAGCGGCCACTTTCGCGGGCGCCACAGGGATAACACTTGCTAGAGGATTTATCCCCGGATTTGCCGAGGCTGAAATCGGCATTCAGACGGCCGGAATATATGCACAGGCCAGTGGGGTCACGACAGGATTGGCTGGCGAAGTCGCGGCAACCGCCGCAGCTGCGCCAGCTGCCGTTGCAGGCACTGCATTGATTAGCGGCGCTGCCGGCTATCTCACCGGCGACATAGTCGAGCGTGCTGTCACTCCTGAACTCGGTCGAACCGCAGGCGTAGCGTCTGGGACTCTGGCCGGCGCTGCGGTGGGTGCTGCGGTTGGCGCGGCCGTCGGCGTTTGGTTCTTTGGCATCGGTGCAGCGCCGGCGGCCGCGATCGGTGCGGTCGCAGGTGGGATTGCCGGATTCATCGGCGCCTATTGGTAAGGGAGAATGAGGCCCAACATTATGGAACTCAAACTCTTCACTGACCTAATCGACGCCCTCGGAAAAGTCGCCGGCGGCTTGAAGGCCATAGTGAACCTGCCAAGGCCGAGCGCGAGACGATATGCGGGACGCTGGGCGAAATCTATCTAGACGCACGCCGTCAGCGACGAGATTTTTCGCCAGGTGGAGCAGGTGTGCGGGCAGACGTGAAGAAGGAAGGAGCGACATCATGGCAAACGGAGAGAGATACGAGGCTGAAGCGAGCACGGAGCACGCCAGAAGGCGGCATGGCTCTGATCATGACAAGCCGCATGCGCACAAGCGGCATAACCTGCCCTATGACGATCCGGACTATGAACGGCCGCCCGACCACGGCTATGAGCCGCCAGACAATCCCCGCTACCCGGACCGTCGCATCTACGGGGCCTACGCATCGCAAGCACCG